>JASHQK010000220.1 GCA_030039195.1 Candidatus Sulfotelmatobacter sp. | reverse complement strand
GCGTTGAATCCCGATGTCGCCGAGTTCAAGGTGGGAGTGCTGCAGACGTAAGTCAACATCATTGCCGCGGACTTACACGGATCAACACGGATTCCTTATTCCCCGCCTTGATCCGTGTCAATCCGTGAAATGCGGCCAAAGAAGTTTGTGAACAGTGTCGTCAAATTGATCGAATGCCCGCGGGATGCCTGGCAAGGGCTGAGAGGAATGATTCCGGCTGATCTGAAAGCTGACTACCTGAAAGCCTTGATCAGCGCGGGATTCAAGCACATCGACGCGGTATCATTCGTTTCCCCGAACGCGGTGCCGCAGATGGCCGACTCCGAGGAAGTCCTGAAGCAACTGGACCCGGCGGATGATGTTGAGATCATCGGCATCGTGGTCAACGAAAAAGGGGCGCAGCGGGCCATTGACACGAGCGCTGTTTCCACGCTGGGATTTCCATATTCCATCTCGGAAACTTTCTTGCGCAAGAATCAGAATCAGTCACCGGAAGATTCGCTCGACCAACTGGAAAGGATTCAGAAAAAAGCCGACGAAGCCAGCTTGAACGTGGTCGTTTATATTTCGATGGCGTTTGGCAATCCGTACGGAGATTTGTGGAGCACCGAGGAGGTGGTCGAAGCCATCGCTTTGTTGGAAGCTGAAGACTTGCACATGATTTCGCTGGCCGATACGGTTGGGCTGGCGAGCCCGCAGCAGGTCGGCGATCTGGTCGGCACCGTGATGGCGAAATTCGACTATCTGGATATCGGCGTGCACCTGCACAGCCGGCCCGAGCAGGCTGTAGAAAAGATTCTGGTCGCGTTCGATGCCGGATGTCGACGCTTCGATTCGGCATTGGGCGGTTTGGGCGGATGTCCGTTTGCCCAGGATGCGCTGGTGGGTAATATCCCCACGGAGAAAGTTATTGAGGCGCTAGCCCAGCGTGGCGCGCAGTTGCCGAAGTTGAAATCTCTGGATGCGCTTTTGAAAGCGACGATTGGAATCGGGGCAAAATATTCCAGCTCGCATGCGGCGGATTGACTTGGCGAGTCCTGCTTTCTCGTTGTCATCCTGAGCCGCGCTTTTTGCGGCTAAGGACCTATGTATGCAGGGATGCTGCCGGCAGGTTACACAGGTCCTTCGGCGGGCAATGAACGCGCGCTTCAGAATGACAATACTTCGTTTCGGGGCTTTGCGTTAACTTAGTGGTTGCAGAACCGGCGCACGTGCGTGGCCAACATGAATTACAACACACTCCAACTCGCGGTTGACGGCGGCGTGGCTACGATCACGCTGAATCGCCCAGACAAGCGCAACGCGATCAGCTTCGAACTCATCGACGATCTGGTGCGCGCGCTCGGCGAAGTTGCGAAATCCGAGGCCATTGTGCTCATTCTCACCGGTGCCGGCAAAGCCTTTTGCTCCGGCTTGGATCTGGAAAATCTGAAAGCTCTTCTGGGCCGCACACCGGAGCAGAATATTGCAGACTCGCGCACCATGGTCCAGTTATTTCGCGGGCTGTATGAATTTCCTAAGGTGACGATCGCGGCGGTGAATGGGCCGGCGATAGCGGGCGGAACGGGGCTGGCGCTGCTTTGCGATTTCACTCTGGCTGTTCCTGAGGCGAAGTTCGGCTATACGGAGGTTCGCATTGGCTTTGTGCCCGCGATCGTCTCGACTTTTCTTTTGCGGCAGGTCGGGGAAAAGCAGGCGCGCGATCTTCTTCTGACGGGACGGATTTTCGATGCTGCAGAAGCGGCTCGACTGGGCCTGGTCAGTGAAATTGTGGCGCCCGAGAATCTCATGACTCGAGCCCGCGAACTGGGTGCGTTGCTTATGCAGAACAGCCCCGCATCGCTCAAGGCCACCAAGAAATTATTGAACGATCATGCCCGCGCCGAACTCGATGCGCAGATTGAAGCGGCCATTCGTGAAAATGCCGGTGTGCGGACCACCGCTGATTTCCGCGAAGGCATCTGCTCGTTTCTCGAAAAACGAAAGCCGGTCTGGACGGGCAAATGAGCACGCATCATCGGCCTGTTCTGAATGAAACTCGCCTGCGCGTGCGCTACGCCGAGACTGACCAGATGGGCGTCGTGTATCACTCCAATCATTTCATCTGGTTCGAAGTCGGCCGCGTGGAACTCATGCGCCAGATGGGATTCAGCTATCGCGATATCGAGCGCGAAGAAGGCTGTTTCATCGCGGTTGCGGAGGCAAAATGCCAGTACCGCGCGCCGGTGTTTTACGATGAAGAAGTCTTGATCCGCACCTGGCTGAAGAGCGTGCGCGATTCGGTCATCGTGTTCAGCTACGAACTGCTGCGGCCGGAGACGAATGCATTGCTTGCGGAAGGGGAAACCCTGCACATCGTGACCGACTCCAACATGAAGCTGACGAAATTACCGGAGAAATACTTGAAGGCCTTTCGCGCCGGAGTACGTAGAAGAGAACACGGAAAAGAGATTGAACGCTCTGCACATTAACGGCAACGATCTCACGATCGAAGCGGTTCGCGAAGTCGGGGAAACGCGACGGCCTGTGCTGCTTGCGCCCGATGCTCGCGAAGCTGTCGAGCGGGCTCGCGCTGTGGTCGACGAAATCGTCGCCGGTAACAAGGTCGCCTATGCCATCACCACCGGCGTCGGCCAGCTGAGTGAGGTGCGCATCCCGCCGGACCAGGTGCGCGAACTGCAAGTCAATTTGATTCGCTCCCACGCTTGCGGCGTGGGCGATCCGCTTTCCATTCCCGAAACGCGCGCAATGATGCTTCTGCGGGCGAATTCGCTGGCCAAGGGTCACTCCGGCGTGCGGCCCATCGTGATTGATACGCTTTGCGAGATGCTGAATCGCGGCGTCACGCCTGTCGTTCCGTCGCAAGGCAGCGTGGGCGCGAGCGGAGACCTGGCTCCGTTGGCGCATTTGGCACTGGCATTGATCGGCGAGGGTGAATGCATCAATGAAAAAGGCGTTCGGGTTCCCAGCGCTGACGCGTTGAGAACCGCACAGATCAAGCCGCTCGTGCTGGAATCGAAAGAAGCCATTTCTCTCATCAACGGCACGCAAGCCATGCTCGCTGTCGGAACGCTTACCTTACTGGCCGCCGAAATTCTGGTCGACTCCGCGGACGTGGTCGGCGGACTCACCTGCGACGCCCTCAAAGGCACCGACAGGGCTTTCGACGATCGCATTCAAAAAGCCCGGCCACACGCTGGGCAGATTCGATCTGCGGCGAATCTTCGTCACATGTTGGAAGGCAGCCAGATTCGCGAATCCCACCGCCAATGCGAACGTGTGCAGGACGCTTACTCCCTGCGTTGCATTCCGCAGGTACACGGCGCGGTGCGCGACACGCTGGCGCATTGCCGCGGAGTCTTCGAGACCGAGGTTAATTCGGCCGTCGACAACCCGCTTGTATTTGTGACGAATCCCAAAAGTGCAGAGGGCGACGTGATCTCCGGCGGAAACTTTCACGGACAGCCTCTGGCCTTCGCGTTGGATTTTCTTGCGATTGCGCTCAGCGCACTCGCCGGGATCAGCGAGCGCCGGATCGAGCGGCTTGTGAATCCTTCCCTCAACGAAGGCTTGCCACCATTTCTGGCGCCGGGCGCTGGTCTTAACTCCGGGTTCATGCTTCCGCAAGTCACGGCGGCAGCGCTTGTCAGCGAAAATAAAGTTCTGGCGCACCCAGCGTCGGTCGATTCCATCACTACGTCCGGCAACAAGGAAGACTACGTCTCGATGGGCATGACGGCGGCAATCAAGGTGAAGCGCGTGAGTGAGAATACGCGAAACGTTCTTGCGATCGAAGCGATGGCGGTAGCGCAGGCGCTGGATTTTCTGGCTCCGCTCAAGAGTTCCAAGCTCGGCCAGGCGGCGCATGCGGATATTCGTTCGGTATGCCCCACGATGGAGAAAGACCGGGCGATGTATCAGGATCTCGCCAGAATTTCCGCGCTGATTGCCAGCGGGAAATTGGCTGAGGCGCTGCGGTAGATCTTAGCGGCCACCTCTGTGGTCATGTCCAAGAAGTGCTTGGATTTCGAAGTAAAGCCAGATCGTCGGAAAATGCATTGGTCCTTCGGCTCGCAACAGCGCGAGCCTCAGGATGACAATGTCGGATTAAATTCATAGTTGAATGTCCCATTCATGAAGATTCTTACGGAGTATCTAAACTTTCACACCAAGACGCATCGCGCCTACGTGCACATCACGCCGCAGATCGAGGAGATCGTCCGCACGAGCGGCGTGAAGGAAGGCATGGTGCTGGTCTCGGCCATGCACATCACTGCTGGCATTTATGTCAACGACAACGAGTCCGGCCTGATTGAAGATATCGATCATTGGCTCGAACATCTCGCGCCCTTCCGCAAAGATTACAAACATCACGAAACCGGCGAGGACAACGGCGACTCGCATCTGAAGGCGCTGCTCATTCATCACGAAGTGATCGTGCCGATCACCGCGGGCAAGCTCGATCTGGGCATTTGGCAGCGAATTTTCTATGCCGAATTCGACGGCCAGCGCGACAAGCGCGTCATTGTGAAAGTCATGGGGGAATGAGAGCCGGTTTTCGAATCTGGGACGCTTCGCTGCGCGCGAGATCCCTCGCCCCGCTCGCAAGGGCGCGGGGCTTCGGGATGACCACAGGCTTCATTTGGCATCTGTGATTTGGACTCCAAGGCGATAGTCTGTGGGCATCGCCGGAGCGAATGGATTCCTGTTATTCTTTCCGTCCTAAAGGAGAAACATGTCTGCAGAGTTGCAGGGACGCAACGGCGTCGTCTTCGGAGTGGCGAACAAGCGCTCCATCGCCTGGTCGATCGCCCAGGGATTGCATGCGGCCGGCATGAAGCTGGCCATCACGTATCAGAACGAGCGACTCGAGCAGGAAGCCAAAGACCTGATCCTGTCGCTGCCCGGGGCGGAAGCGTACATGTGCGACGTCAGCCGAGACGACGAAATCGAGCGCCTGTTCGCGACGCTCAAAGAAAAATACGGCAAGCTGCACGCGCTCGTGCACTCCGTCGCCTACGCGCCGCCCGATGAACTGAAAGGCGACTTCGTCAACACCAGCCGTGAAGGATTTCGCGTCGCTCTCGACGTCAGCGTCTACTCGCTGATTGCGGTTGCTCGCGCCGCCGCGCCTCTGATGGAAGATGGCGGATCGATGATCACGATGACGTACTACGCCGCGGAAAAAGTTGTTCCCCGTTACAACGTCATGGCTGTAGCCAAAGCCGGCCTGGAGTGCACCGTTCGTTATCTCGCTTACGAACTGGGAAAGAAAAAAATCCGGGTGAACGCCATCTCCGCCGGACCAATCAAAACCCTTGCCGCGCGCGGCATCTCGGGCCTGGGGGAGATGCTGAAATCGCACGCCGAGGCCGCTCCGCTTGGCCGAAACGTAGACGTGGCCGAAGTCGGCTCGACTGGAGTATTTCTCGCTTCGGACGCCGCGAGCGGTATTACCGGCGAAGTGTTGTACGTCGACTGCGGCTACAACATCATGGGATTTTGAAAGTTCTCGGTTGTGGGGGCCCAGCTCTCAGCGACTTTTTACTTGGATCCTGCGTTCGTTCTCGCCCACGCGCTCCAGGACGATTTCGACATCGCGCTCGCGCACGAAGCGCGGAAACTTCTCGCCCCATTCGACCAGGAGAATGCTGTCGCTCGATCGCAGATCGTCGAGCGCGAGCGTATCCAACTCTCGCGGGGTGTCGATGCGGTAGAGATCGATGTGGAAGAGGTTGACGCGCGGGCCGCGATATTCATGCACCAGCGTGAAGGTCGGACTGGTGACGTCGTCTTCTTCAGCCGCTCGGAAGGCCGCGGCAATTCCCTTGACCAGCGTGGTTTTCCCTGCACCCAGATCACCGCGCAGCAGCACCAGCTTCGGAGGGGCGAGCCATTCGGCCAGCGTCCGCCCAAAGGCAATCGTTTCTTCCGCAGAATATGTGGTGATCTCGCGTAGGGTTTGACTGGCGCTGGTCTCGTTTCTCACACAAGCAGTATAAGTTCTTGGCTGGTGCAGGTGCGGAGGCGCTTGCTCGGACACCTGGCGCGGCGCTCTACAGAGATAGCTGCCTCGACGAGATCAGTGCGCCGAGAACATATTCGGCTTCATGCTGGGCAGGCTCCGCGCCACCACGTGATCGAGCGAGGTGCGCAGTCGCCGGTGGTCCTCATCTTCGAGGGCTACGAAGCGAAATGGCTGCAGCACGCCGTCGAGCGTCTCCCGCATGGGGCTGAGGACTTCGGCCATGCCGTGAACTGGCCCGGCCTGGGTTTGAAAAGCGACTTCGACAAAGTCGCCCTGCACCAACGATTCCGTTAGGCGCAACAGGCCGCCGGTGGCCGAGATGGTTTGGAGTTTTGCTTTTGTGCGGCGGCCGTCTTCGAGCCGGATCGCAGCCAGGACGGAATCTCCAAGCTGGACCCGGGCAGCGCGCCGCGAGGGGTGCGGTTGGGGGAAGTGGGTCATATGCCAAGTGCACTATCGCACCATCCCCTGTTGCGTAATAGATTACTGAAGCCCGTCGTCCAAATTCCTTGCCGGGGGCCTGAACTGACGATACGCACTTCCTATTAATTGAGGAACTTAGAGCTTGTTTACTGATTCGTTAATGTCCGGCAGGACGATCGCCGGCGGGAGGCCAATCAGTTTGCCTTTCGCAAGCTCGCATTGTTTATCATCTCGACTGCGAGTCGTTATGCATCCCATTCTTCGTTACGCTTTGTCCTCTCTATGCTGCATCGCTGTATTTTCGTTTCAACCGTTGGCCGCTCAAAGTGCTGCTCCACTGCGCGTGGGAATCGTGGGACTCGTACACGGGCACGTTCATGGTTTTCTCGAAGAATCGCGTTACAGTCCGCAAATTGAGATCGTCGGCATCGCCGAACCCGACCGGCAATTGCTCTCGACGGCCGCTGCTCGCTACGGCTTTGAATCTTCCGAACTCTTCACCAGCCTCGATGAAATGCTCGCGAAGGCGCATCCCCAGGCCGTGCTGGTTTACACCAACACATACGATCATCGCAGCGTTGTCGAAACCTGCGCCCGGCGGGGGGTTCACGTCATCATGGAAAAGCCGCTGGCGGTCAGCCTGCAAGACGCACTCGCAATGGAAAAAGCTGCCCGGGGCGCCAAGATTCACGTGCTGGTGAATTACGAAACGTCGTGGTATCCCAGCAATCACGCGGCGTACGATCTTGTACATACAGGCGCACTGGGGGAGATTCGCAAAGTTGTGGTTCACGACGGCCACAGCGGCCCAAAAGAAATTGGCGTGCAGCCAGAGTTCCTGGCCTGGTTGACCGATCCCAAATTGAACGGCGCAGGCGCGTTGTTCGATTTCGGATGTTATGGCGCCGATCTGATGACTTGGCTGATGGATGGCCAGCGTCCTGAAACCGTCACGGCCGTCACTCACCAGATCAAACCGCAGATTTATCCGCGCGTCGACGACGAAGCAACCATCATTCTGACCTACCCGCACGCGCAAGCGATTATTCAAGCCTCGTGGAACTGGCCCTTCGATCGCAAAGATATGGAAGTCTACGGACAAACCGGCTATGCGATCACAGTGAAGCGTAACGACTTGCGGCTGCGCCGTGCCGGAGATCAGAACGAACAGCAGATCGCAGCCCGGCCCATCCCGGCGCCGTACGACAACGAGCTTGCGGATTTGCGGGCGGTGATTCTGGAGGAAGCGAAAGAGGATTCGTTGTCATCTCTGGAAACCAATGTCACCGTGACGGAAGTCCTCGATGCGGCACGGCGTTCGGCGGCGAGCGGAAAGACAATCCGGCTGCCGGCATCGAGATAGTTTTTTATTGCGAGGGCGGTGATGGCGGGGAAAGCATGGCGACCGGGGCTAAAGCCCAAAGATCAGGAGATCGCTAACGCGGCCCTAAAGGGCCGCTCTTCCACTCTCTTGACGCGGGCTGCTGCGTGCCGGGCAACGAGCGGCTATCTGCGCCAGCAGGCGAACTTCTCTCTCGCTGCCCGCCGCGCTTGAGCGAAAGCCTGCGGTAGTCCTCGGAGCAGATCGGTCGCCACCATCGAATGCTCGCCCACTGCTTTCAGCATGACATCGCCGGCGAGTCCGTGCAGATGAACCGCGGCGCAAACAGCCATCAGCACGTTTTTCGGATGCTGCGCAACCATGGCGGCGACCATTCCGGTCAGAATATCGCCTGTGCCACCGGTCGACATTCCCGGATTACCGGTCGTATTCACCCATGCTTCACCGTCGGGTTGAACCACGAGGGTGCGATTGCCTTTGAGCACGACGATCACGCCATGCTCACGCGCAAATTTTCGGGCGACTCCTAGCCTGTCCTTCTGAACGGCAGGGACGGAACAGCCCGCCAGTCGCGCCATCTCGCCGGGATGCGGCGTGATCACCAGAGTGCCTCCGTTGGCGCTCAATTCGTCGGTGCGGCCTTCGAACGCGTTCAATCCATCGGCATCGAGAACAACCGGAACATGGCTGCGCTCGACGAGTGAGCGAACGAAAGCCGCAGTCTCTGGCACGCGCGAAATTCCCGGCCCGATGGCGAGCACGCTCTTCCCTTTCGCAAGTTCGTCCACTCGATGGAGGGCGACCCTGGCAATCGTTCCCGCATCGGTTTCTGGCAGGGGCTCGGTCATGACTTCGGGATGGAATCCCGCAACCATGGTCAGAACAGATTTTGGAGTCGCGATGGTAGAGAGTCCAGCGCCGGCGCGGAGCGCGGCCATGCCGGCCATCGCCGCAGCACCGGCTTTGCCGAATGATCCACCGATGACGAGAACGTGACCGTAAAGCCCCTTGTTCGAGTCCACCGGGCGCTTGCCGATCAGCGGCGCGAAGTCGCGAGCGGTGATGACGTTCAAATGCAGCGACGAAACGATTGCCTCTTGCGGAGATCCGATTCCCGCTACGCAGGTCGGGCCGGATGTCAGGAGGCTGAACACGTGCGCGGGCCGCGGCGCGGTGAAGGTCACGACGGAATCCGCGCGCGCGATGATTCCCTGCCGCGCAGGATCTTGTGCTGACATTCGATCCGAATCGGCACCCGAAGGAATATCGACCGCGATCACCGGCACATCACTCGCGTTCAGAACGGCAATTACATCGGCGTAGAGGCCTTGAACGGGCGGTTTGAATCCTGTGCCCAGAATCGCGTCGACGTACAGATCGGCCAACAACGAGGCCTGCACTCGATCGCTCTTCAGTTGCTCGCTCGAACGGACAACCACCGCCTTCACCGGCACCTTGCCGTACATAACAGCAGCGTCGCCCTTCAATTCTGCCGGATCCGCGAGCAAGATCAGCCGCACCTTCTTACCTGCGGCATGAAAGTGACGTGCGGCCACGAATCCATCGCCGCCGTTGTTGCCTTTCCCGCAGAAGACCACGATCTTCTTAACCTGCGGATAGTGACTCATTGCATGCTCGGCCACGGCGGTGCCGGCATTTTCCATGAGCGTGAGCGAGGGCACGCCAAAGCGCTCGCTGGTGGCGCGGTCGATGGCGCGCATTTCCGCCGCCGTTACGATCTTCATCGCACTCCAACTTTCATGAGGCCGCGGCTGTCTGCTCGAGTCGGCGCAGTTGCGCGGGTTCGCCCATGGCGATCAGGCAGTCCTCTGCTTCGATTCGCTCGTCGGGCGCGGGGTTGAATTTCATTTGCTCACGGCGCTTAATGGCCAGCACAATGACACCGCGCTCCTGGCGGATTCTGGAACTCTCAATGGTTTTGCCGGCGAAAACCGATCGACCAGTAATCTGAATTTCTCCGATTTCGAGATCCATGCCGAGATGCGTGGTTGCGGTGTCGAGAAAGCTGACCACATTGGGACGCAACAACGATTGCGCAATGCGCTGGCCGGCGAAGGAATAGGGAGAAACCACCGAGTCGGCACCCGCCGTCAGAAGATGTTTTTCTGCGCTGTCTTCGCTGGCGCGCGCAATGATCTTGAGATGCGGATTCAGAGCGCGCGCCGTCAGCACAATGTAGAGATTGGTCGCGTCGGTGGTGGTGGCGGCAATCAGTCCGCGGGCCCGGTCGATATGCGCCTGCCGCAACGTCTGTTCCTGCGTGGCGTCGCCGAGAATCACGGGCCAGTTCTCATTGGCGAAGAGGCGGCGTTTGGCCTCGGCGCTCTCCACAATGACGAAGCGCACCGGACGGCGAGCCAGCTCGCGTGCCACCCTGCGTCCGACGCGTCCCATACCGCAAATGATGTAGTGGCTGTCGAGACGATCGATCTCGCGTTCCATGCGCCGCCTGCCAAAGAAACTTTGCAGCTCGAATTCTAGCAAAGCCTGGCTGAGGGCCCCCACTGCCAGGGCCAGAAGCGACACGCCGCAGAGAATGATGAAGATGTTGAAGATGCGCCCGGCGTGCGAGAGCGGGTGCACTTCCTGGTAACCGATTGTGGTCAGCGTGGTGACCACCATGTAGAAACCGTCGAACCAGGACCAGCCTTCGATGAAGTGAAAGCCCGCCGTGCCGATTGCCACCACGAGCAAGAGCAGGAGGGCGATGACGCGAAGATTGCGGAAGGCTTTCATGGCGCAGCCGCCGGCTATCAGCTTTCAGCCATCAGCTTACGCCGGGAAATCAGAACTGTCAGGCGCGAGAAGACAATGAAACTCCTTTGGCAACCCGATTGTTGCTGAGGGCCGACGGCCGAGAGCGGACGGCAGTTTCAGTCTGCCATGGAGCGGGCGGGCGCGGCTTCGGCGTCGTTGGCGAGATTCGCCTGCACTTTGCTGTGTTTTTGTCCGTACGTGAAGTAAATGACCATTCCGATGATCAGCCATACGATGAGCCGTATCCATGTCGCGGCCGGCAGGCTGGCCATTAAACCCGCAGAAACCAATACGCCCATAATCGGCACGAATGGAACCCAGGGAGTCTTGAAGGGCCGTGGCAAGTCCGGCCGCCTGCGCCGTAAGATCCACGTACCGGCCGAAACAATAACGAACGCGAGCAGTGTTCCGATACTTACGAGCTCGCCCAGAATATCGATGGGAACGAAGGCGGCAAAGAAAGCAACAAAGACTCCGACGAAGATGGTGGAGATCCAAGGAGTGCGGAACCGCGCGTGCACCGCGCTGCACCACTCGGGCAATAAACCATCTCGCGACATGGAAAAGAACACGCGAGACTGGCCGAGCAACATAACTAGCATGACCGTAGCCAAACCAAGTATCGCGCCAACTTTCACCAAAAAGCTGGCCCACGTTACGCCTGTCGCGTCAATCCCAACTGCAACCGGGTCGGAGACGTTGAGAGAGGTGTAGGGAACAATCCCTGTCAGGAGGCCGGAAACCAGGATGTATAGGACGGTACAAATCACGAGCGAGCCGAGAATTCCGAACGGCATGTCTCTCTGCGGGTTCTTCGATTCCTGAGCGGCGGTGGAGACCGCGTCAAAGCCGATGTAAGCGAAGAAAATTACGCTGGCCCCACGCGCTATACCCGACCATCCATAACGGCCGAACTCACCGGCATTGGGAGGGATGAAGGGGGTCCAGTGAGCCACAACCTGGGTGCTATGTTTTAAAGCGAATGCTCCGGCGATCCCGATGAACATCAAAACAATCGAAACCTTCACGATTACGATCGCGGAGTTGAAGTTGGCTGATTCTTTGATTCCGATCACTAAAATCGTGGTTACGAGAACAATCGCAATAAACGCGACGAGATTGAACAGTCCGGTCATCTGCGGCAGAGTATGCCAGTCGATGTGGGCTGCAGTCAGTGTGTCCTTGATACGATCGTAGTGCTCCCAATGCCCGTTGTAGAACACCAGCGATTCGCTGGGCGCGGCCGTCAGCCGGGCGGGAATTCGAATACCAAAATCCTGAAGGAAGCTCAGAACGTACCCGCTCCACCCGGAAGCCACCGTAGCCGCACCAAAAGCGTATTCGAGAATGAGATCCCAACCGATGATCCAAGCAAAAATCTCCCCCAGAGTGGCGTAGCCATAGGTATATGCAGAACCGGCAATGGGGATGAGCGAAGCGAACTCCGCATAACACAGACCTGCAAACACGCATGCCACTCCGGCCAATACGAAGGAGAGGACAATGGCCGGCCCCGCGTATTGCGCAGCCGCGGAACCCGTAAGCACAAAGATGCCCGCGCCAATAATGGCACCGATGCCCAGAGTCACCAGGTTTATGGGACCCAGGGCTCGCTTCAATGCATGCCCGCCTTCCTCGTGGGCCTCGGACAGAATCGTATCGAGCGGTTTGTTTGCCAACAGGTTTGCCATGTTCTCCTTAAGCGGCGCGTCGATCGCTTCCCATCCGCCGCGACCACGCATAATAGACAGGAATTCCCAGCAGCACCACGATCAGTCCCGGCCACGTATATTGCGGCTTATAACGCAATAGTACGACATCAATGAAGAAAGCCATCACAATATAAATAGCAGGCAGAACCGGGTAACCGACCGCCCGGTACGGCCGCTCCGCGTCGGGATGAGTGCGCCGCAGCACGAATAGCCCAATGATGGTCAGAATATAAAAGACCAGCACAGCAAATATGATGTAGTCGAGCAGTTGTCCGTAGGTGCCGGAAATGCAGAGCACGCAGGTCCAGATCATTTGCACCATGAGCGAGATGGCCGGGGTTTTGTAGCGGGGATGCAGCTTCGAAACATTGCCGAAGAAGAGGCCGTCTTTGGCCATGGCGTAGTAGACGCGGGCGCCGGAAAGAAGGAGGCCATTCATGCAGCCGAAGCTGGAGACCATGATCGCGGCCGCCATAAGCAGTCCGCCAATCGGTCCGAGCATTTGCGTCATGGCGGCGGTGCCGACGCGATCTTCCGAGGCATGCATGATGCCACGAGCGAGAACTGTGGCTCCCCCTGCGCCGCCATCGAGCGGCAGTGTGGTCAGGTAGATATAGTTACAGGCGATGTACAGCGCGATGACAACGCCCGTTCCGATCGCCAGCGACAAGGGCAGATTGCGGCTGGGATTTCTTACTTCTCCGGCAGTGAAGGTCACGTTGTTCCAGGCATCGGCGGAAAACAAGGATCCCACTTGCGCCACGGCGAGGATCGTCAACGTTCCGACCAAGACCGTCGGTCCGCCGACGCCGACTTGGACGGCGTGCTGCGCGCCGAGTCCGGCATTATGCCAGAAGTTGTGGCCGAAATTGGCCGCGATGGCCTCGGCATTACGCCCGATCACGACCCCGATCAGGGCCAATCCCAGAAGCGCCGAAACCTTGGCCGCAGTGAATACGTTTTGGATGGCTGCGCCGGTTTTTACGCCGAAGATGTTAACGATGGAAAGGAAAATCACCACCAGAATGGCAATGAGATTCTGCGTGTTAATGCCGACGTCCATGTTGCCGAGCACCATCGGGCCGATAGGGATGGGTGGGGCTTTCCAGAGATGGAGAAGCCAGTGCGTGGAAGAAATCGCGGGCCAGAACACGCCGAGAAATTTACCGAAGGCCACACCGACTGCGGCAGTGGTGCCGGTCTGAATGACGAGGAAGAGCGTCCAGCCGTAGAGAAATCCCCAGAGGGGGCCGAGCGCCTCGCGCAGGTAGACGTATTGTCCGCCGGCGCGCGGCATCATCGCGGCGAGTTCGCCATAGCTGAGGGCGGCAACGATAGTCATGAACCCAGCGATGGCCCAGGCGCCAATGAGCAACGCGGGCGAATCGACCTCGCGGGCAATTTCGGCGGAAACGATGAAGATGCCGGAACCGATCATCGAGCCCATGACCAGCATGGTGGCGCTGGTGAGGCCGAGACCCTTCACCAGTTCGGTGTCCTGATGGCTGTGGATTTCCCAGTCGGTGCGAGCTGCCTGCGTAGTCGGTGTGCTCAGGTTTTGCTCCTGGTCCTTGGTCGTCAGTCGTTGGTCGTTGTCGACCTCGGACGTTTTCTCCTGCCTCGACTGCCCCAGGCGATTGTCATCCTGAGCGAAGCGAAGGACCTATGTAGTCTGCCTGCTCAGCCAATTACACAGGTCCTTCGCGGCAAACGACGCCGCTCAGCATGACACGTAAATCTGCCCGACGACCGACAACCAATGACGATCCTGAGACTTTACCCTAATATCCGCAAAAATTCCTCTGCTGATTTGCCGGGATCCCGTAACAGATCGGATATCACAGCGACGGAGTCGGCTCCAGCGTCAATGACGGAGCGGGCGTTGGCGCGGGTTATCCCGCCGATTGCGACCAGCGGCTTCCGCGTGAGTTCACGGGCGCGGCGCACTCCTTCCAGTCCGACTACAGGATCGGGATTCTCTTTGCTCGATGTGGCAAAGACTGGGCCGGTGGCGATGTAGTCAGCTGAAGTTTGATCCGCTTCGCGGACCTGCTCAGGATTATGCGTCGAAACGCCGAGCCAACGGGCGTTTCCCTGCGTACCCCAGCCGATGATCCTGCGAACCGACTCGGGAGAAAGATCATCCTGACCAACGTGAACGCCATCGAAGTCGGCTGCGAGACAGAGATCGGCACGGTCGTTCATAATGAGGCGGACAGGCGATGCGTCGGTCTGAATTTTGCGCGTTTCGTTCACCCCTGTGTCATCCCGAGCGTAGCCGTTCTTCAGGCGCAGCGAGGGATCTCGCGCGGACTGATTGCGCCTGCGCCCCGCGCGTGATCCCTCGTCCCGCTCGTGCAAACGCGGGCCTTCGGGATGACGCCACGATAAGCTGCGGTCAACGGTATAACGTCGCTTTAGCTCCTGCGCCTGTTCCAGCATGACCCGCGCATTGCCGCACTTGTTGCGGTATTGGATGAGCGTGCATCCGGCAGAGGCGAGTTGCTCAGCCGCGGCGTATAGAGCGTTCGCGTCTGGAAAATAACCGGCGTCAAGAATGGCGTAGAAACGCGGAATCCACATCGCACACAGTCTATCCGTTTCAGTAAAGACTAAAGGTGGCGACACCCCTCGAAATCCGTTCAGCAAGACCTTCCACTGAGCGTATATTTCCTCTTGTGAGAAATGCACTGCTTACGATCATCTGCGTGTTGGTACTCCGAATACTTGCCGTGACGCAAATGGAAATCGTCGAACTCCAACAACCGCAACTCGCAAAGTCGGTTGACGGTATCGTAATCGACCCCTCGGGCGCTGCGTTGCCGGGTGTCACTGTTGAAGAGCGTTCAGCAGACTGGAAGACCGTAGTGCGTTCAACCGAGACGCATGAAAACGGCAGATTTCATTTCTCGCGGGAGCGGAAGGAGTCCACCTACAACCTTCAATTCTATCGTGCTGGCTTTAACTGGCTTCGTCTCACGGCGCAACTCGATCGAACCGCGAAGAAGATGGTGACGGTGAAAATGCCGATTGGAACCTAGACTCGGTCGGGTTCACTTCCCGTTCTTCGCCAGAAATCTCTCGATAAATCCTGTATCGATCTTCCCTGCCCGGAAATCCGGGTCGGCCAGGATCTTCCGATGCAGCGGGATCGTCGTGTACACGCCTTCGACGATGAACATATCCAGCGCGCGGGCCATGCGGGAAACCGCTTCGTTGCGGTCTTTGGCGCGGACGATCAATTTCGCGATCAGCGAATCGTAGTAAGGAGGAATCACGCCTTCGGCGTACGCTGCCGTATCGACGCGCACGCCCGTTCCTCCTGCGGGATGAAAGGCCGTGATCTTCCCTGCTGACGGCGTGAATTTTTCCGGATGCTCGGCGTTGATGCGGCATTCGATCGAATGTCCGCGATGCACGATCGGCCCCATGAGCACGTCGCTCATTCTGGCGCCGGCGGCGATCATGATCTGGCTCTTGACCAGGTCGACGTCGGTGACCATCTCGGTGACAGGATGCTCGACCTGAATGCGCGTGTTCATCTCGATGAAATGCAAGTTGCGCTGCTGATCCATCAGAAATTCGACGGTGCCGGCGTTCGTGTAGCCGATCGCGCCCAGCGATTTGCAGAGGACGTCACCGATCTGCGAACGCAACTCCGGCGTGACCTGAGTCGACGGAGATTCTTCGAGCAATTTCTGATGGCGGCGCTGGATGGAGCATTCGCGCTCACCCAGGCTGACGACGCTGCCATGCTCGTCGGCGAGAACCTGAAATTCGATGTGGCGCGGATGCTCGACATATTTCTCCATGTAGAGATCGCCGTTGCCGAACGCGCCAGCGGCCTCGGCTTGCGCGGCTTTGAACAGCCCGGGCAATTCTTCTTCATTGCGGACGATGCGCATGCCGCGTCCACCACCTCCGGCGGAGGCTTTGACGATCACGGGAAATCCGACCTGCTTAGCCCATTCGACCGCTTCGCCTTCGGATGCGACGATGCCGTCGGATCCGGGCAAGATCGGCACGCCGGCGCGTTTCATGGCGGCGCGCGCCTTCTCTTTTTCGCCCATCAGGCGGGTGACTTCCGGCCGCGGGCCGATGAACTTGATGCCGCTGGTTTCGCAGACTTCGGCGAAATTGGCGTTTTCCGCGAGCAAGCCGTAACCGGGATGGACGGCGTCAACATTGGCAATTTCAGCCGCGCTGATGACTGCAGGAATGTTGAGATAACTGTGAGCTAGTTGCGGAGGGCCGATGCAGATGGCTTCGTCGGCAAAGCGAACGGGCAAGGAGAGACGATCGGCCTCGCTGTAGATAGCAACTGTGCGGATACCCAGTTCCTTGCACGCGCAGATCACGCGCAGGGCAATTTCTCCGCGATTGGCGATCAGAATCTTTTTGAACATGAAAATTCGGATTGCTTGCGTCAGGCCATCGCTTCAGCGATGCCGCAAAGTTCCAGCGAATGCAATCGGCTTTAGCCGCTGAATCGTCGATGAGGCAGCGGCTAAAGCCGGTTTCATCATCCCAAAATTTCGGCATGCCTGAAGGCGTGCCCTGATACGAATCTCACTTCTTCGGCCTTATGGCGAACAATTCCTGGCCGTACTCAATGGGCTGGCCGTTGGTAGCAAGGATCTTAATGACTTCTCCGGCCACGTCGGATTCGATTTCGTTCAGCAGCTTCATGGCTTCGACGATGCAAAGAACCTGGCCTTCGGTGACACTGTCGCCGACCTTGACGAAAGGCGGAGCGCCCGGCGAAGGGGCTTCGTAGAAAGTACCCACGATCGGGGACTTGACCATGTGCAACGATTCTTCAGCCGGAGGA
>JASHQK010000219.1 GCA_030039195.1 Candidatus Sulfotelmatobacter sp. | reverse complement strand
CCGCGTTGGTCCCATTGCACAACGGTGAAATACTTGAGCCAACTGCGAAATGCTGAGTACCCCCATGGATTCGTCGCGTCGCCGGGCCCGCCGTGCAAGAAAAGAAGCACGGGGTTGTTTCGGTCCTCGCCGCGAATCGTGATCCAATGCTCAATTCCGCCAACCTGGACATAGGTGCCTTCGTCGATTCCGTTCGGAGCCGTGATTGCGTAAGTATTCGTGTTGCGGTCGCGCAGGAACTTGAGCCAAGGCTCGAACTTCTGGAAATCGGCGGCCTCGGATGCCACCGATGGTGCTTCTTGCCCGTTGCACCAGCCGTGTACGCCACAAACGAGTATGGTCGCGACGACGAGGATGCTGAAAAGGTTTCGGATTCGGTCCAGAGTCACTGTGGGATTCTTGCTGAACGAGATCATGGATCAAGCGGAGCCTCGAGAAGGCGACCAAGAAGTGACCGCCACAAAGCAAGATTGCTCCGGCACATAATGGACGGACAAAAACGAGTTTCGTTACCTGCTCAGCTTCGTTTTCGCGAAGCGATGGTCCCGCTTACGTCGGACGGCCTTTTTGAGATCGAAATACCACGACGACTGATCTACAATCGTCGCGCCATGAGAATAGCCTTTCTTCTTGTCATTCTGACGGTCGCATCCTCAGCCTTTTCCCAAGCGGCCAGAGAACGTCCCCACATTACCGGCATCGACCATGTCGCGTTTTATACAACTGCGGCGGATGGTGTGAACAAACTCTACGTCGACGTGCTCGGCCTGGGATCGGCTGCGCCGGTTGAGCCGGGAGAAACTTTGCGCTACATGGTCGGCAAGCAGTGGGTGGGGTACTCGCCCGCTCCCGATCCGAAAGCGACCGACCGCATGGATCATGTCGCGTTCACGACCGACAACATCATCGCGTTGCGCCGTTATCTGGTCGCAAAAGGTCTCAAGCCGGCACAGATCGAGGGCCGCCCCGATCACAGCATGATTTTTTCGGTGAACGATCCGGAGGGGCATCGCATCGAGTTTGTCGAGCACGGCAAGGAAGATGTGCCGGCGCCACCGGAGACGGCCGTTTCCCATCGCATGATCCACGTGGGCTTTCTCGTCTACCACGCCGACGCCGAAGACCATTTCTATCGCGAGATTCTCGGCTTTCGTCCCTATTGGCATGGCGGCATGAAAGACAACGAAACCGATTGGATTTCGCTGCAGGTTCCCGATGGCACCGACTGGCTCGAATATATGCTGAATCAACCGGCGCATCCCGATCTGCGGCTGACGGGAGTAATGAATCATTTTTCGCTCGGGGTGGTCGATATGAAGAAAGCGCAGGCGCTTCTGGAATCGCACGGCTGGAAGGAGCACGATGGAGAGCATGCACAGATGGGCCGAGACGGCAAGCGGCAGCTGAATGTTTTCGATCCTGATTTCACGCGCATCGAGCTGATGGAATTCACACCCGCCGAGAAGCCTTGCTGCTCCGACTTCACCGGCCCGCATCCGACCGAGTGAAAATAGTTGGTAATCCGTACCCGAGCGAGAAACTGCTCAGGATCCTGGCGTTCCCGCGGTGATCTCCGCTGCTTTTCCATCGTGGAAAACCACGACCAGCGGCTTGCCGCCGTTCGCATAGCGAACGGTCTTTTCCTCGGAATCGCCGCCCGGATCGGGCACGCCCATCCCCACGGCGAAACTGGCCTGCAACTCATTCATTCCAGGCTTGACCTGATGCTGCTCGATGGCTTGCCATACGTTGGCTGACCAGTGCCTGTATAAATCACGCGGATTCTGGATGAAGAAAATGTAGTCGGAGTAAATCTTGTATTCGCCGTCTGATTCGGTTCCGATCGGCACGGCATAGTCCCTGCCATCTTTCTCGAAGACCGCCATGACCTGTTTCTGCTCGCCCACCCCCGGCGGCATCGCGGTAATCACATCGGTGATGTGCAACTCTTCGATCGGCCCCAGCAAGCCAGTTTCATGCTTGAAGTCGACGCGCTTGCTCGCTGGATCGTACGGGTAATACGCATAGTGATATCCCTCGCGAACCCAGGCCGGCTGCTGAGTGAGTTGTTTCGCCGACTGCAGATCGAAGGGATAAAGCTTCTTCGGATTCACGTACAGATCGGGATCGGAATAGCCCGCATTCTGCGCCTGCTTCTGTTTTTCTTCGGCAACGTAATCCTCGTGACGCTGGTAAAAAATGTAGGCAGTGCGGGCCGCGGCGAGCACAATGCCGAGAGCCAAAACCAGCTGAATTTTCTTCTTCGTTTCCGGACTGAGCATCACAACTCCAATTTTATAAGCACCCGTGGCGAACCCACGGGCGTAAGATGCGATCGCGTATCCCGTTGTACACTGAATAGCAGGAGTCGCCGCATGTCTGTCACCGAACAAGACGTTCTCAGCGCACTTAGGAGTTGCTACGATCCTGAGATCCCGGTCAACATCGTCGATCTGGGATTGATCTACAACGTGAGCTTCGCCGCCGCAGACGACAACAAGCAGGACGTCACGGTGGAGATGACGCTCACCGCGCAAGGCTGCCCCGAGCACGTCAACATCAGTGCGCAAGTCAAGTCGCGTCTGGAGCAATTGCCGGGAATTCGCAGCGCTCAGGTGAATGTGGTCTGGACTCCGCCCTGGACGCCAGAGCGTCTGAGCGCCGACGCCAGAAAACAGCTCGGGATCGAGTGAAATCAGACCTCAAACGGAAGATAGGACTTCTGACCTCAGACCTTTGACCTCCGCCTGATGCGGAATTGGAGGACGCCGAGCTCCAAAGTCTGAGGTCCGGAGGCCGACTCTACCCGCTGATCTCTTCCCACGCGTCGATAGCGCTTCGGCTGGCATTGGCCCAGGTGAGCCTGCGGCCGGCGCGGCTGGCCATCTCCATCACTTGCATGCCGCGCTCGAAATATTCCGGCAGGCGCTGGCGCGCCGCCTCGAACTTTTCCGGATATTCCGACGCCAAAACCGCAAGCCCAACTCCGGTTGCGAGTACGCCCCCGGCAAATCTTCGCTTCATGAACAGGATGGCTCCTGCTCCAATGGATCCTGCGATAATGGCCTTCTTCCAGCTTTCCATTCTTCCCCCAATACAACGCCGTATCGATTGTACCCGTGCTCCGTGACCACCAACAAACGTGAATTCACGGCATGGATACATAGGGCAAGCGCTGTATACTGCGGGATTCGTCGGAGGGTTCATGTTCACCACTCGCTTCGCGAACAGTTACCGCCTGACCATGGCAGGAATTATTTTGTTCATTCTCTCCCCGTTGACTCTTTCCGCTGGCCCCAAACCTCGCGCGCGGGACCTGGGAGTGCCTTTCGACGGCACGCCCGGCGCGAATAACGCGATCACTGACGTCAAGGGGGTTGAGGTCGGCCACACGACGTTGATTTCCGGCGAAGGCAAACTCGTCGTCGGCAAGGGTCCCGTTCGCACGGGAGTGACGGCAATTCGTCCGCGGGGCGATTCGAGCGATGCCGTTTTCGCCGCCTGGTTCACCCTGAACGGTAACGGCGAGATGACCGGGACGACATGGGTCGAAGATTCCGGATTTCTCGACGGTCCCATCATGATCACAAATACGCACAGTGTCGGCGTGGTGCGCGACGCGGTCATCGCATGGAAAGTGAAACATGGCTCGCCAGATATGGAAGGCTACTGGTGGTCTCTGCCCGTGGTGGCCGAAACCTGGGATGGCTATCTGAACGACATCAACGGATTTCACGTCACCGCGGAAGATGCCTGGCACGCACTCGATTCCGCCCACTCCGGACCGGTCGAGGAAGGCAGCGTCGGCGGCGGCACGGGCATGATCTGCAACGAGTTCAAAGGCGGCATCGGAACATCATCGCGCCTCGTCCACACGGCAGAAGGCGATTTCACGCTGGGTGTTCTGCTGCAATGCAATTACGGGTCGCGCGAGCAATTGCGGATCGCGGGCGTCAATGTCGGGCGCGAAATTCCCGAGCACACGGTCTGGGACAAAGATGTCGGCTCGATCATTGTCGTCGTCGCAACTGACGCGCCGCTGATCCCCACGCAACTCAAGCGCGTGGCCAAGAAAGTCTCGCTCGGTCTGGGCCGCGATGGAAGCTACTCCGGCGACGGGTCCGGCGACATCTTTATCGCGTTTTCAACGGCGAATCCCGGCGCTGTGGGTTCCAAAGGTCTGCATCAGCTCACCATGATGCCCAACGATTCTCTGGATCCCATTTTTCTCGCGACCGTGCAGGCCACCGAAGAAGCTGTCATCAACGTTATGGTCGCCGCTGAAACCATGACCGGCCTCGACGGACATACCGTGATCGCCTTGACCCACGAGCGTCTGCGCGAAGTCCTGCGGAAGTACAACCGCCTGGTGCAGTGACCGGTTTCGGTTGAGTTCGTACCCGAAAAGTCACACCGGCAGGAGAGATGAAGAAACTATAATCCTGGCCCGAGAGTTCCGGTGCCCCCGCGGAAACCCTGCAGATCGATGTTGAAGCGCTTCAGCATTGATTGCAGCGTAGTGCGCTTGACTCCCAGCCGGCTGGCCGCACCCTCCGGGCCAGCGAGCACGCCGTTGGTCTCCCGCAGCACTCGGATGATGTGCTCCCGCTCCATTTCCGTGAGACTGTCGTCGGCTAACGGCTGGGGCGAATTCAATTCGACGGGCGGCGGCGCCAGCACATTGCCCTTGCTAAGAATCACCATTCGCTCGATCATGTTCTCCAACTCGCGAACATTACCCGGCCAGTTCCACTGCTCGAGCACGGTCATTGTTTCGCGGGGAACCTCTTCGATGTGCTTGCCCATGCGAGTGGCGTATTTCGCCACAAAGTGATGCACCAGCCTGACAATGTCGCCCCGGCGCTGTCGAAGCGGCGGCAACTCGATGGGAAATACATTCAACCGGTAAAACAGGTCCTCGCGGAATTTCTTTGCAGCGACGTCAGCCTGCAAATCGCGATTCGTGGCCGAGATAATTCGCACGTCCACGCGCAGGGTACGTACCCCGCCGAGTCGTTCGAATTCGCGATCCTGTAAAACGCGGAGCAGTTTCGGTTGCAGTTCGAGCGGCAATTCACCAACTTCATCGAGCAACAGCGTTCCTTTGTCGGCAAGTTCGAGACGTCCTACTTTCTGGCTGACCGCTCCCGTAAACGCTCCTTTCTCGTGGCCAAACAGTTCGCTTTCCAATAGTCCGGTGGGTACGGCTGCGCAATTCAGTTTGATGAAGCTTCTGTCGTGTCGTGCACTGAGCGCATGAATCGAGCGCGCCACCAGTTCCTTGCCGGTTCCGGTTTCACCCAGCAAAAGCACTGTGGAATCTGTGGGAGCCACGACTCTTGCTTTTTTCAACACCTCGCCCAGCGCCGGGCTTTGCCCAATGATTCCCTCGAATCCCAGCTCGGCATCAATCTCTTTTTCCAGATAACACTTCTCGCGGATCAATTGTTCTTTCGCATCTTGCAGGCTATCCGCCAGTTCGCGGAGCCGCGCAATGTCCGTGGCCGAACCAGTGATCCCCACGACATGGCTCTCGGAATCAAACAGGGGCTCAATCGCAAGGTAGAAGCAAACGCCCTTGCCGTTCTGCCGAACCACCATTTCTTTCTGGACGCCGGCACCGGCCTCGATCACTCTCTGTTTTAATTCTCGCAACGGCTGCGCTTTATCGGCGCCGAGTAGATCATCGTCGGTCTTTCCTAAGATGTCTCCCTGCCAGCAGAATTGCGGATTGTAGACCCACGTGTACCGCAGATCGCGGTCCTGATTGAAAACGGTAATCGGGGAATCTTTCAGCGCGACGCGAAAGCGTTCTTCACTCTGGCGCAAAATTTCTTCCGCCCGTTTTCGATCGGTAATGTCGCGCACGATGCCCTGCAAGCGGCCGTCGGGCAGTTTCCTGCCAAATACCTCGCCGGGGACGAACGAGCCGTCTTTGCGCTTGAATTTCCACTCCCTGCGAATAATTCCCTTGTCATCGAGCGCCTGTAGCTCCGCCGGAATGCGTTCGATCTCCTCAGGCGCGACCACATCAGCGATGCTGAGTTCGAGGATTTCCTCCCGCGTATAACCAAGCATTTCCGCGCCGGCAGAATTTACATCGAGATACTTTCCCGTGGAATCGGCAATGAAGATTCCGCTCGGGGCCTGCTCCACCAGAATGCGAAAGTGCTCTTCGCTTTTGCGCAGCGCGCTCTCTGCTTTCACTTGCTCGGTAACGTTAACAGCTGCGGCTACCGCACCTCGCACCTTGCCGTCAGGATCAAGTAAAGGCGCGGCATTGCCCAACTCGTGCTTCTCGGTTCCATCTGCAAGCACGAGCGTGATGGGCACGTTGTGCACCGGAAGACCGCTGGCAATCGCGAGTGGTAACGGCAGCTGTTCTCCGGACAGCTCCACCTTCCCGCGCCGGAAGTGGAATGGTTGCGGATTCGCCAGGGAAATATTGCTTCCTGGTGGCACACCGAAATGTTCCCAGCCCGCGCGGTTGGTTGTAACTTTCGCACACTGCGCATCGTGCGCCATGAGAACTGGAATCGGCAAGGTATCGAGAACGGTTTGAAGTTCCTCTGCGCGCAAGCGCTCCCGCTGCTCGCTCTCCCGCAAAGCCTGCTCGGCCTGCCGGCGGTCCGTGATATCAATCGCCGTCGCCTGCACCATCGTAGTTTCTCCTTTTGAAAGCAGCACGCTGCAATTGAAAAGGACCCAGACCGCGGAACCGTCCTTCCTGCGCAGCGCAATCTCACGACTTCTAAAGGCGCCCTCTCGATTCAATTCCTGCAACAGAGGCTCCCGGTCGGACACGTTGAAATAAAATTCTCGCGTGCTCCGCCCACGTATCTCCTCGGGACCGTCGTAACCAAGCATTTTGGCCCACGCTGCATTGCAGTCCAAAATCAGTCCCTTGAGATCGCAAGTGGCCACACCAGCCAGATTCTTCTCGAACAGCATGCGGTACCGCCGCTCCGAGCTTTCAAGCTCTTGCTCAGCCTGCTTGCGCTCGGTGACGTCCTGCAAAACGGAGGCGATCCGATCCACACCCCTGGGTCCCTCGATCGGAAAGTACCAAATGACTAAGTTTCGCTTCCCCAGCGCTGGATAGGTGTATTCCATTTCATATCGCACGGCTTCGCCGCGGAAGGCATCCTCCATCCTTTCCTTAATGGTGGCGGCGTACAACCTGCGGATCCACCACCACCTCGACCCGGGCGCCGATCACCTGCTTTCGCGTCAAACCCCGGCGTTCGAGGAATGCTCGGTTTGCAATTACATATCGATGATCGTGGTCGACTACTGCGATCATTTCTTCCAGCCCTTCGACCGCTCGCTCGAATTCCTCCAGTCGTCCGCCGCGCTGCCGCGCCACATTGGCCGCGGCGCTGATGGCGATGCCGACCAGGCAAAACAGCGCCACTGCCACCGCGTCCGGAGCACGTTGGCCGAGTCGTCCGCTGGAAGCAGGCATGAAAAGCCAATCAGCCACGGCAGCCGACAGAAAGGTTGCAAAGACGCCCGACTGCAGCCCGGCAAACAAACCGATCAGTAGAATTGCGGGATAGAAGAGGAGAAAGGGAGGTGCGAATCTAGTGTAATGACCGAGTAAGTAACGCGACCCTGTCACAGCTGCGATGATGCAAATGGTAAAACCGTATCGCCCCGGTGAGGTGCGCCCCCACCAGGAAATCAATCGCCAAAATTTCCCCGGACCAATACTACTCAAGCCCACTCCTCAATGATAAACAAAGGTCGCCATCGTCACGCTGCCGATTTCTGGCGAAAAAACGCGTGTAATTCCTTGACGACAGCGCCGTATAGCCACATCGTTCTTCCAGCTTTTCTGTGATCGCTTGCAGACCGGGGGATAGGACTGACGAAGCGACGAAGCAGCAGCATTATGGCATGCTTACTTCGCGATCAGTGATCAGAATCACATTTTGCCGGTTCTGTTACGAAAAACGGACAAACGCTCGCAATTGCCGCGAAAAATCTGATTCTTACGAACCGTGCGTAAGGGCAGATTTGAGCAGTTTTGTTCCGAATTTGAAACAAGCGCTCGCACAGGATATGCCCGTCGTTGCTCAGGACTAATCGCGGGGTGAGCCGAGATGGACGCAGGAAGTGTTAGTCTTTCACGGCACGGTCTGTGATCTCCAGGCCTTTGTCGATGATGGCGAATGCCTCGCGCAGCTGCGGCTCGTTGATGCACAACGGAGGATTGGTGAAGAAAGTATTCCAGCGCACGAGCGTGTAGAGTCCCTGATCGCGGAAGAACTTTCCCAGAGCGGCCATTTCGTCGGAAGTACTGTTAAACGGCGCCATCGGCTGCTTGGTCCTGCGGCTGCGCACGAGTTCGAAGATGCCGAACAATCCGATCGAGCGCACTGCACCCACCGACGGATGCTTCGCCTGCATTTCCGCGCCGAGTTGTTTCATGATCGCGCCCATTTTCTTCGCATTGTCGATGAGTTTGTCGTCTTCATAGACGCGAATGGTCGCCAGAGCAGCGGCGCATCCCATGGGGTGGGAGTTGTAGGTCAGGCCGCCATAGAAGACTTTATCCTGGAAATGCTGCGCAATGTGATGCCGCATCCCGACCGCACCCAAAGCGATGTAGCTCGACGTCAGCCCCTTGGCCATGCACATCAGGTCGGGAACGACTTTCCAATGATCGATGGCAAACCACTCGCCGGTACGGCCGAAACCAGCCATGACTTCGTCGGCGATCATGAGGATGCCGTACTTGTCGCACAATTTGCGCACGCCCTGCATGTAGCCGTCCGGGGGAATAAGAATGCCGTTGGTCCCGACTACCGTTTCGAGAATGAAAGCGGCGATTGTCTGCGGGCCTTCGAGCTGAATTGTTTCTTCGATCATCGCAAGCGAGCTTTCCGTTGACTCCCAGCCCCGTTCGATTCCGTGATAAGGATCGAGCACACGCACGACTCCTGGAATTCCCGGTTCTGCCGCCCAGCGACGCGGGTCACCGGTCAGAGAAATACTGCCCGCCGTTGCGCCGTGATAGGAGCGGTAGCGCGCCATGATCTTGTGCCGTCCAGTAAAGAAGCGAGCAATCTTGATCGCGTTCTCGTTGGCTTCGGCGCCGCCGTTGGTGAAGAAAAACGTGTCGATATCGCCGGGCGTAATTTCAGCCAGCTTCGCTCCCAAGCGGGCGCGTGGCTCCGTCGCCATGAAGGGATTGGCATAGCAAAGCGTTTCCGCTTGCTCCTTAATGGCGTTGATGACGCGCTCATCCCCGTGGCCGATGTTGACCGACATCAGCTGGCTGTTGAAGTCGATGAAGCGCTTCCCTTCCGGGGTCCAGAAATAAATGCCCTTGGCTTTGGCGACCGGGATCGGATCAACCTTCGATTGGGCGGACCATTCGAATAACGTGTGCTTTTTGGTGAGATCGACGATTTCCTTGCCGGTCATCGATTTTTCAACTGTGATAGTAGCCATAAATGCCTTTTCCCTTTGCCACGGATCTGCACGGATGCTCACGGATAAGCCAGCGAAGTCCGTGAAGATCTGTGTGGATCCCTGGCTGAATTCTAGAATTTTCTGCTGTGCTCCTTCGCCCAGCGTTCCACCACAACCTTCTTGTCAGTATAAAACTCAATGGCGTCGCGGCCCTGGCCGTGCAAGTCGCCGAAAAAGCTGTTCTTCCATCCGCTGAACGGGAAATACGCCATGGGTGCTGCGACTCCAATGTTGATGCCGATATTTCCCGCGGGCGCTTCATAACGAAAACGCCGCGCCGCCGATCCGCTCGA
>JASHQK010000218.1 GCA_030039195.1 Candidatus Sulfotelmatobacter sp. | reverse complement strand
TCGGTCGGCGCCGGAGAATGCCCATTGGTCGGTCTCGCACCCGCAATCGCCAATGCGATCTTCGACGCGACCGGCGTGCGCCTGCGATCGTTGCCGCTCATTCCAGACGGCACGGTCCCGAATGGCGCTACGATGACTTAGGGAAGCCATGTTTTGAAAGGGACGGCCTTCAAGGCCGTCCGCAGGATCAGCAATTTGAGAAGCGGCTTCAGCCGCTGAGGGGACTTAATCGGGTTTTCCTTAGTCTTACCGATTTCACGGATTCACGGCCCAATTCTCAAAGCATAGGAGCATGAATGCGTTCGCGAAAACTCGTCGGACTTGCTGTTCTCTGCCTGCTCGCCTTTTCCCTCACATCGATCGTTGCTGCGGCCCAGACCCCGTCTCCCGCGCCGAACGGCGTAGAACGGAGAATCCGGAGCATGACTCTATCGGACGAGCCAACTCCGTCTCCCACGCTGCTCGTTCTCGAAAAAGATGATCATTCCCTCGCCATCGTCGATCCGACCACCCTGAAAGTGGTGGGACGCGTCGAAGCCGGCCCCGATCCGCACGAAGTTGTTGCCTCCGACGACGGCAAGTTCGCCTACATCTCCAACTATGGCGCATTCTCCTCGCCTCAGCACACATTGTCCGTCGTCGATCTGGTCGCGCAGAAGGCGCTTCCGCCGATTGATCTCAGCCCGCTGCTCGCGCCGCATGGTCTCCAGTTTACGGATAGCAAAGTTTTCTTCACCGCGGAAGGCAGCAAAGTAATCGGCAGTTATAATCCTGCGACTCAGCATGTCGATTGGATTCTGGGCCTCGGCCAGAACCGAACGCACATGATCTACGTCGCTCAAGACCTGACTCACATTTTCACTTCCGACGTGAATTCCGGCACGATCACGATCATCGAACCCGACAAGCATGCCGACGTCTCTGGATGGACCGAAACCCATGTTCCGGTCGGCGCAGGCCCGGAGGGTTTCGACGTTTCTCCCGGCGGAAAATTTCTGTGGGCGGCGAACGCGCACGACGGAACCGTTTCCATCATCGACGTAGCCGCGAAAAAGGTCGTCCAGACCGTCGACGCGAATGTGAAATCGGCGAATCGCCTGAAATTCACACCTGACGGCCGCCTTGTTCTGATCTCGTTACTCGGCAGCAGTGACCTCGTCGTGATGGATACCGTCAGCCGCAGCGTGATCAAGCGCCTCGATCTGGGCGGGGGCTCCGCCGGAATCCTGATGAATCCCAATCGCCATCTGGCTTACGTCGCCGTGAGCCGCGGCGATTTTGTAGCCGTCATCAACCTCGAAACGCTGCAGATCGACGGACGCATTCCAACCGGCAAAGGTCCCGACGGCATGGCCTGGGCCGCTCGCCGATAAACAGACGGAACTCTTACCAGGGAGGCACAGAGACACAGAGCAAGGCTTGCTTGCCTGTCGTTTTGGGATTCTGATCCCTGCATCCCCTCGCCACGCCGAAAATGGGAATTCCGTATGAAATGGGGTGCGAACTTTGCTCCCTAAGGCCTTGCGTTTCTCGGTGACTCCGTGTCTCCGTGGTGAGAAAGGGAATCTTCCTTCATACTTCCGCGCGGGCACGCGCTCATCCGAAACTAAATGGGGAATTTCTAGCGCAAACTTCAAACTCAGGAAAGATCCGTGCAACCACTCTTTTGCCTGCGCTGCCGTCGCGAAATTGAAACCGGAGACAAGTCGGTCGCGGTCTACATGTTCGCCCAGACCGTGGGCGTGAAGCCGCGGCAGAAATCGACTGCCCAGCGCATCTGCTTCTGTCCGCAATGCGCTGTTTCGCTGGCCATGGGCATGCCGCCGGAGGGCGCGCTCAACATGGCCGCGTGGGAGATGATCCGCGATCTGGTCAGCGCCGAGCCCTCCCTCAATCAGGCGGCGTGGGAGAACCTGCGCGGCGTGGTCGCGCTTCTGGGCTCAGGCGACGAAGGTGCCCAAACCGAAAGTTGGAGGGTCACTTCACGCCGCGCTGGCTGAGCCATCCCGGCGAGAACTCAAAGACAGCAAACGCTGATTTCCTTCGTGCGCCTTCGTGGTTATGAGCTCCTGCGCGGTTTTCGTTGGTGGAGATTTTCGGCAAAGCGCGAAAATCTACTGCGGTTTCGCCCCGCTGTCAGGTTTGGCTTCGGTCTCGCTCTTCTTTTTCGCCAGCGAGCGCACGTAATTCACCAGGTCCCAGCCTTCTTCCGTTTTGATGCGATCGCCCTCGGGTGGCATATCCCCGTGACCATTCTTGATGATGTAAAACAGCTCGCCATCGGTATGGTCCTTTAGCGACGCGGGATCTGTGAAGTCGACGAGCGAGAGCTTCATGTCCTTCGCTGTATCGCCTTTGCCATTTCCGTTCTCGCCATGACACATGGCGCAATCGAGCGTCCACCATTTCTTGGCGCGGGCAATCGACTCCGGCGTGGCCTTCACCGGATTCGGTTCCTTCGCCGCGGCCACTGGAATCGCGGAATAATCCATGCCTTTCGGCGCGGTTGCCGTTGAGTTTTGCGAGGGTTGCTGTTGCTGTGCCGGGAGCGCAAGCGCAATCAGTAGGAGTGCGGGAAGAACCAGTGTTAAGCGGTACACAGGAACCTCCTTGCGATATGAGACATTTGTCGAGGAAATTCTAGCACCGAGGGGAAGCGGAACCTAAATCAGAAGATGCTCCATACACCCGGTGTCACCACTTCCAACAGATGGCCATCGGGATCGCGGAAGTAGAGCGCCTCGCCGCCATATTTCCAAGTTTTCCTCTGCTCAATCGGAATCCCCTGCTGCCCGAGCCATGCCTCCCATGCGGGCAGTTCCGATCGGGAAATTCCGAAGGCGACATGGATCGCGCCCGTCGCATCCGTGTCTTCCGTGGCGCCTTTCTTGAACAGCAGGAGTACGCTGCGGTCGCCCGCCCGCATAGCACATAGCCGCGTCTGATCCGTGATGCCTTCTGCTTGATCAGCGTCGATCGGCTCAAAGCCGAAAACCCGGCGATAGAACTCCACCGATCGGGTCGGACGCTCGACGTAGAGCGACGTTTCAAGAATTCCGTTGACCTGCGGTCGTTTGGACGTAGACGCTGACATCATTCGCCTCCGGTGCTTCCGAGATAACTTACGCCAGACGCTATAGAGATGCGCCGGTTGGCATTTGGACGCAATCAGCGCATAGTCGCTGAAATGAGGGGTTTGCACAACCGTGCGCGGTGTGCCTCACCCAAAGCGGTTTTCATTGGATAGGGAATTTGACGCTCCTGATTGACAGCCGCCGGGTGCCCCATCCTAAACGCCCCGCAGTTTGCGACGTTTAGGGTGGGGGACGTTGACTTTCGGCAGAGCGTGGGGCGGGCACCCCACTTCTGGCCGGCGTTGCCTGATGTGGGAAGCTAGAAACCCGGACGAATGCGTCCGTCCCTGCACAATCCCGTCGCTTACAATCCAGACATGTTTTCTGAGCGCACGAACTGGAGGCTGGCGCAGAATCGCCTGACCCAGGCCATGGACGAGGCGCGCAAAAGCGGAGCCACAATCCTCGACTTGACCGTTTCGAATCCCACGCGTGTCGGTTTGCACTACGACGCACAGGCGATTCTGTCCTCACTCGGCTCTCCGCAGGCTCTCGACTACGATCCGCAACCGAAAGGCTTGCGAGCGGCGCGCGAGTTGGTTGCGGAGTATTACCGTTCTCACAAAATCAGCCATTCCGACGCCGAGCGCATCATTCTGACCACGAGCACGAGCGAGGGATATTCGTTTGTCTTTCGTCTGCTTGCGAATCCGGGCGATGAAGTGCTGGTGCCGAAGCCGAGTTATCCGTTGTTTGAGTTTCTCGCCGACTTGCAGGATGTGAAGCTGGTTCCATATCCGCTCATCTATGACCACGGCTGGCAGATCGATTTGCACTCGCTCGCAAAAGCGGTGACAGCGCGAACGCGCGGAGTTGTATTGGTGAATCCGAACAATCCGACCGGCTCCTACGTTCAGCATGGCGAATTGCGGGCGCTGAATGCGCTTTGCCGCGAGCGCGGTTTGGCTCTGATTGTGGACGAAGTGTTTCTGGATTACGCGCTCGCAGCCGAACTGCCCATGAGTTTCGCCGCGAACGAGGATTGTCTGACATTCACGCTGAGCGGGCTTTCGAAAATTTCCGCCTTGCCGCAGATGAAGGTCGCTTGGATTGTGACCACCGGACAACGGGACGAAGTCGCAGCGGCGATGGCACGGTTGGAGATCATTGCCGACACCTATTTATCGATGAATGCGCCCGTGCAGTGGGCGCTTTCCACGCTGCTGGAACAGCGGCGCGGCATCCAGCCGCAATTGCTCAATCGCGTGCAGGCGAATCTGGCGGAGCTCGATCGCCAGCTGGCGGCGCAGAAAAATTGCGAGCGGCTGCGCGTCGAGGGCGGATGGTACGCCGTGCTGCGCGTTCCGGTCACGCAATCGGATGAGGATCTCGCGATTGAGTTGCTGCGTCGGGAGTCAGTACTCGTCCATCCCGGACATTTTTATGATTTTCCGAGCGATGGATATTTGGTGCTGAGTTTGATTGCAGGGGAAAAAGATTTTGCGGAAGGGATCGGGAGAGTGCTGCGGATGGTCAACGCGGCGTAGGGAATCAAGGCCTGAATTAACCACCGTGGGTACGAAGGCGCACGCAGGAAACCGCCGCTTAACATTCTTCGTGTTCCTTTGTGTCCTTCGTGGTTTCTGAAGTTGGGACGCCATCACCCTGTTGCAGACGGGATGGGGGCGACCGCCGGACGGACGAATGCGTCCGAGCCCCTACACGATCACGCGACCGACGGACGCAGTTCCACTTTCTGTGTCGTGATTGTAACTGTCGTGGAAGGCAGCTTCGGGCCGGGACGCTGCTCGGTGTAGGCTTCGACCGTGATGGTTCCGGGAGTGCGCGCGGCCTGCACGATGACCTGCGCCAGACCGTTGAACAAACTGCGTTGCGGTTCTTTGTCGGATTCCTGGCAGTTGGGATCTCCGTTGCCGACGCCGATCAGCGCGCCCTCGCCGCTCACTCGGAATTTGATGGGATAATCGGCGGTTGTTATGGCGCGGCCCTGGCCGTCAAGCGCTTCGACCGTGATGATCACAACATCTTCTCCGTCGGCGTGGATCGCGGTGCGGTCGGCAGTCAGCCGGATCGATTCTGGTTTGCCGGTGGTCTCGCGCTTCTCGACCAGCACCACTTTGCCGTTTTTCGTCCCGCGCGCTTCGAGCACCCCCGGTTCGTACTTCACGCTCCACTCCAGATGCGTGAGTGGCTGGATCTTCTGCGATCCCTGGCTTTTGCCGTTCAAGAACAATTCGACGGAATCGAGATTGGAGTGCACCCACACCGAAATCGGCTCGCCTTCGCGTCCTGACCAGTTCCAGTGCGGAAATAAATGCAGCACGGGCTCGGAGCCCCACCAGGCTTTGTAATAGAAGAAGTTGTCCTTGGGAAATCCGCACATATCGACAATGCCGAACTGCGAGTTGATCGAGGGCCAGCCGTAGGGCGTGGGTTCGCCACGATAGTCGAAGCCGGTCCAGGCAAAGCCGCCGGCCAGCCATTCGCGTACCGCATAGAATTTCCACCACTCTTCCGCCAGTTCCGACCAGGAAGTGTGATTCAGATCGTAAGCGCTCACCCAGTTGCGCAATTTGTCGGTGGAATAGATGCCGCGTGTGCACACTGTGCTCGCGGTTTCCGAGCCGACGCTCGGCGTCTTGGGATGCGCCTTGTGCCAATCGTCAATCACGCCGAGGTTATAGTTGAATCCCATCACGTCGAGCTGCTCGGGGAAGTGCGTCTCGTAACTCTGATTCACCGCGGCCGTGCAAAGGCGCGTGGGATCGAGTTCGCGCGTGCGCGCGATCATGGCGTCGATCACCCGTACGCCTTGCGGCTGCTGCATCATGATCCACTCTTCGTTGCCCATCGACCAGAGAATAATCGATGGCGAGTTGCGATAGCGCTTCACCATGGCTTCCAGCTGCGCCATGCCCTCGGGATTGGAACTCATCTGCCGTGTTTCGCACATCATCATCATGCCGAGGCGATCGCAGGCTTCCACCCATTCGGGCGTGGGCATGTTGTGCGAGGTGCGGACGGCGTTTGATCCCATTTCCCTCAGCGCGGCGATGCGATAGGCCTGCAGGCGATCGGGAAGCGCGGCGCCCACTCCGGCGTGGTCCTGATGATTGCAGGTGCCTTTGATCTCGACGCGCTTACCGTTGAGGAAGAATCCCTTGTCGGGGTCCCATTTAATGTCGCGGATGCCGAAGGTGATGCGTTCGGCATCGCGAATTTTGCCGGCGGCGTCCACCACACTCACCACCGCGTAGCAAAGACTCGGCGCATCGGGGGACCACAACGCGGGCTTCGGAACGCTCGCGTTAGTCTCAAACGCTGCGGATCCCCTGGCAGCAACAGACTGCTGCGGTGGCAACGGTTCCGTCGCAGCGACCAGCTTTCCGGATTGATCGAAAATCTGCCATCGCACCGTGCATCTCTCCGCCGCAGCGGATTGGTTTTGCACTAAGGTTCGAAGAGACAATAAGCCTGCTTCGACCGGTGTTGTTGTGCCCACAAAGCTCTCCCACTGCCCGAGGTGCAGCGCGTCGGTTTTGATCAACCACACGTGGCGATAGATTCCTGCTCCTTCGTAGAACCAGCCGTCGCCGAAGCTGGCGTCCATGCGAACGACGAGATAATTCTTGCCGCCGTAGTTGAGAAAGTCGGTGAGATCGAACTGAAACGGCGCGTAGCCGTTGTCATTGCGGCCGATGAAATATCCGTTCAGAAATACGAGCGCATCGCGGAAGGCACCGTCGAAGAGGACAGAAATGCGACGGCCGGCATCTTCCTGCGGTATCTCGAACGTGCGGCGATACCAGC
>JASHQK010000217.1 GCA_030039195.1 Candidatus Sulfotelmatobacter sp. | reverse complement strand
CTCTCTCGCACTACACCGTCGATCTGCCCATTTGCAAACTCTGGACCGGTATAGGCGTGCTCCATCACAAACGACCGCGGCTGTTGCAGTAAGACATTGTGGATGTAGTAACAGACTCCAAGGGCCGTGCCGGAATCGCCGGCTGCCGGTTGCACAAACACCCCTCGGAACGGAGTGTTGAGCAGAATCTTTCCGTTCATCACCGAGTTATATGCGACTCCACCGGCCAGGCAAAGCCGGTCGGTTTTCGTCTGCTGATGCAACTGGTTCAGAATGTGAAAGCTAACTTCCTCCAAGCGGGCCTGGAGGGAGGCCGCGATGTCCTCATGCAACGAGGTAAGCGGCTCCCCAGCTAGACGCGCGGGCCCGAAGGCATCGATAAACTTGTCCGAGAAGATGCGACCGATCGTCGGCGAACCGTCTTCCCAGGTCATGTCCACGCCTTCAGAGTCGTGCTTGAAGTAGTCGAGGTCTAGTTTGAAGCCGGTGCCATTGTCTGTCCGGATAATTTCTCGGAACTGTTCCAGGTAACGAGGACGTCCGTAGGGTGCCAGACCCATGACTTTCCCTTCGTCTCCGTACTTGGGGAACCCCAAGTACTGGCTGGTGGCGGTGTAAACGATTCCGGCTGAGTGTGGGTATTCGATCTGCCCAAGCACGTCAATGTGATTGTCATCGCCGACTCCCCACATGGTGCTGATGAAGTCACCGAAGCCGTCAATGGACAAAATGGCAGCGCGGTCGAATGGAGAAACCAGGAAGCAGCTGGCCATGTGTGCCCTGTGGTGTTCTACTTTATGGATCTTAGCCCGGAACTGCGACCGTACATCGAGCGCACGTGCCAACTCCTCGCGCAGGTCATGTACCTTGGCGGCATTCGCAAGCCGGGCGGCGATTAGCCCGGAAAGGTTCGGTAGGCGCGTGATCGAGAACAGAACTTTCTTGTGCAGGTGCGCGGACGGATCCCGCGATATGCCAACATGGTCGAGCTCGTCAACCGAAATGTTAGCCGCTTGCAGGCAATAGCGGACTGCAGCAGCGGGGAACCCAGCACAGTGCTTCCTGCGGTTGAAGCGTTCTTCCTCTGCAGCCGCGATGAGCAGACCATCCTTTATGATCGCGGCAGAGGCGTCGCCGTGGTAAGCGTTAATTCCCAAGATGTACAACGCGAAGCTCCTGCGTCATTGGTGATTACTCATTTGATCTGAGGCTGAAAAGGCTGAAACGATGTTGGCGCCCTTGCCTGACTCGGCCAGTTCTTCAATTTTTACATCCACGAGCAAGCGAAACCACAAAGATTGAAGAACGTGGAAAATCAAGCCCTGCTTTCCATCCGCGAAGCCGAGACGCAGGAAATAACGGTAAAAGAACAGCAGAAACGGCCGCAGATACAACGGTAAGAAGCGGTACCAAATCTCGCGCAAAAAGAGAGTTCGCTGGTCAGGAGTACCAAAGAACTTTGGCTGGAGACTCCATGCCACCTGCCCATTCCGACGATGCAACTCTTCGGACGCCTGCGCGACAGCGTAGCGGTTGTGTTTCTCAATCCAGAAAGTTATGTCCTTCTCGTTTTGGTTGTCCTCGATTAGGTCGTGCTTCAGCAAGCCAGTGGTGCCCTTCACATAAAAACGCGAATCCAGTCGTTCATTCTCGTCGCACCAAGCCAGCTCATGTCGCACCATTTTCAATAAATACTTGGGATAGTACCCGCCATGCTTGATCCACTTCCCGCGAAAGATCTGGCGCCTTTTAATGTAGAAGCCATTCTGCAGAACTTTTCCCGCGTCCTTCGACAGCAAGGAACCTATATCGCTACGCAGCTCTGGTGTGACCTGCTGGTCAGCGTCCAAGCAGAGGGCCCACTCACATTGGAACGGGAGATTCCTTAATGCCCAATTCCATTGCTTCGTGTGACTCTCGAAAGGATGTGACACAACCACCGCGCCGTAGTGCGCAGCAATTTTGACTGTCCCGTCGTTGCTCCCAGAGTCTACAACAAGAATTTCTCGACACCACGAGGCAACACTCTCCAGGCAACTTCCTAGATTGCGCTCTTCATTTTTCGTCAAGACAACGACACTAAGGGGCACAGGGGTCACGTCGCTTTTCACTCGTGATCAACCGTCAAGAACTTGTCATGCAATTCTATCACTGCATGAATGTGCAACGGCCAACCGCACGGCACCCGCAGTTGAGGACGCCCCCGGCTGTGTCCGACTGGACAGCAGTGCTAGAAAGGAAGTCAACGTCGCGATTCGGACACCATACATCGTGTTCAGTCGGAGCGGAGATAGACAGTTCGAAGCAAGTGGCAGATATCGTCGAAAAGGAGAAGCGGCGGATTCTCGATGAGACGCCGGCGGAAGGAGTTCCGGGGGCGAGAATGGCGCGGGCGCACCGGGTCAACGCCAACCCGGTGTTCGGCTGGCGCAAGTTGAAAGGCAGCCGGAACATACCCGGGACCCGCAACCATCCGCGTGACGTCCGAGAAGCGTTTCCACAACTTTTTTTGCGACGAAGGAGATGGTGGCGCCAAGGTTTGTGCGATACTCCGCACATGTTCGTCGCGATGTTCCCGGATCTGAATAGACTGCATCCGGATGCGCTGAAGGCCCTGATTACCACGCAACACGGCGAGGTGATCGCAACGCATGAGCAACTGCGCTCGCGCGAAAGCGGGATCGAGCATCTGAAGGTGCTGATAGCCAGGCGGCGGCACATGCAGTTTGGACGTAAGTCGCAGAAGCTGCCAAACGCAGAGACATGAGCGGAAGCAACAGAATCATTTGCAAAATCAAATTGAGTCGCGCGTCGAAGCAAGCTCGACG
>JASHQK010000016.1 GCA_030039195.1 Candidatus Sulfotelmatobacter sp. | reverse complement strand
CACCTTTGCAGCAAATCCACCGGTGCGGTCACATCGTGCACGCGAAAATATTTCGCCAGTGCCGGATACTTCCTCGCCACCGCCTCATACATCGCATACGCCACGTTGCGATACGAAATGTGTCCGGCCGGAGTGGTCCGCAATTCTGAAATGTAAACCACTTCGGCGAAATCCATCTTGAACAGCGCTCGCTTGCGGAACGCCAACGGAATCGCGTACTGCGAGTTTTCCTCGGCTTCAGGCGCATCTCGTTTTGCCAGCTTTTCGACGCACGTCTGCGCCCGCCGCATCGTCGCATCGAACTGTCCCCGCACGCCCGCGTCATCCAGGTCCATCAGCATCTCGTAGCCGTGTTGCATGGTCGAAGCCTGCATGACCTGAATGCACCGCCGGTGCCGGTGCATGTCGCGGAACCCGCCCGCATCCATAAGAATGTCGAACCGGAACTGCTGTCCCGCGCGGAACGCCCGCAGCATCTCGTCGTGCTTTCCCCGATGCCGCAATCCCAGATCGATGATCTCACGCCGCCGTCGCTCTCCCGCAACCTGCACCGCCTGCCGAATCTGCCGATAAGAATGATGGCAATGCTCATACAGCAGCGTGGAAGCAATCTCCACTTCCAGCGGTTCCTCGTCGAGCAGATCGACGATCGCCTTCGACGGCGCCAGTTGCTCATAGGCCATCAACTCCCGCGCCGCCTGCCGCAACTCGCGCCGCGTCTCCATCTCATACGGATTCGGATCGGCATATTTCACCAGCGTCGGCGCCACCCGCACCTCGCGCAGCAGTTCCTCCTCCGCCCGCGCCCCTAACTCCGGATTCGCTGCTCGAATCTCATCCACCAGGCTGCGCAACGAATCCGCATTCACGTTATATGCCGCCCCCGTCGCTGCCTTCTTCAGCGACTCACCCAATGTGCGTACTTCCTTGTGCGTATGCGAGAGCAGATGCGCAACCTGCGTCTCCAGCGTCCGCGCATTCACGATCTCTCCCATCGAGGTATTCGTCGCCAGCGGCAGCAGATAACGCGTGATATCGAACGCCCGCGCCTTCAGCGTGCGCTCATACGCTTCCTGCTTCATGTCTGCGGGCTTCGGCGTAATGCTGATCAGATACTCGGTCATATGCGCGGAAAGCGCCTCATACTCGGCAAACAGAAAATCCAGAGTCTCGCGATACAGCTTGCGCGCTTCGTCGTCGCTTCCAAAATCCGGCGTGTAGTAACCACTCTTCTTGAAATCCTGATACCGCGTCGAGCGCTCCTGCCCGTCCCAGCGCTGCTCGTCGGCCAGCTCAATGGCAGCCAGAATCGACAGCCTTTCGATCGCCAGCGCAATGTGCGCCAGATCGGCAATCGAACGATGCCCATACTGGAAGTAAAACGTGTTCAGGAATTTCTCCGCCTTCTGCGAGCTGATTTCGCGTAGCGACTCCTTCATCGACAGCGCCGATCGCGAATACTTCGCCATCGCATACGCCTGAATCTCCGGCTCAACCCCGAACACGGCATACACCTCAGTCGCAGCCTCGGCTTGTGCGGCGCGCACGCCCTCGTCCGCGCCGGCCGGCTTCTCAGCCGCATTTACCGCCCGCAGCGGCGACCGGTGGCCGGAACCAGCGGACTCTTTTTCCGTATTTGCGTTCTTGTCGGAAGGCTTCGGCATCATCACCACGTTCGTAGTCTGTGACATGGGAGTGCTCGCATGGTACCCGTCGTCACTGTGGAATAGCAATCGAAACATGTGGGGACAGCCGCCCTCGGCTGTCCGGTCGAGCGAAGCTCGACCATCACTCCGCGTATAATTCTGCGTTCCATCACTGCACGGGAGAATTCCATGTCCCTCAACGGCCACGTGGCCTTCATCACCGGTGCTTCCCAAGGCATCGGACGCGCCTGCGCCCTCCGCCTCGCCAAAGACGGCGCGACCGTCGCCGTGGCCGCGCGCAATCTGGAAAAATTGAACGAATTGGTCGGTGAGATCACCGGCGCCAGCGGGCAAGCCGCCGCCTTCGCCCTCGACGTCGCCGACGAAGAACAGGTCAAATCCGTTGTCAAATCGGCCATCGCACAATTCGGCAAGATCGACATCCTCGTCAACAACGCCGGCGTCACTCGTGACCAGCTCGTCATGCGCATGAAGCGCGCCGACTGGGACTCCGTCCTCCAAACCAATCTCACCTCTGCTTACCTCTGCACCCAGCAGGTCATCGGCTCTATGCTCAAGCAGCGCTGGGGACGCATCATCAACATCTCCAGCGTCTTCGGACAGATGGGCCAGGCCGGCCAGGCGAATTACGCCGCGTCGAAAGCTGGACTCATCGGCCTCACCATGGCCATCGCCCGCGAAGTCGGCTCGCGCAACATTACTTGTAACGCCGTCGCTCCTGGATTCATCGAAACTGCCATGACCGCCGTGCTCAGCGATGAGTTCAAACAAAATGCGGTGAAGCAGATTCCGCTGGGACGAGTGGGAATACCGGACGATGTCGCCGCCGCCGCCGCTTTCCTTGCATCCGATGACGCGTCTTACATCACGGGCCACGTACTCAGCGTGAATGGCGGCATGCTGATGGGATAGGCTGTCTGTGACGCGATACCGCGCGTTTGGCTCGCTTCCTCGACCTTTGATGCCAACAATACAAAATGGCGTCCAATTCCAATCCGGCGGCTAATAATTCCTCCGTGCCCTCCGTGTCCTCCGTGGTGAAGGTTTTTCCAGCCGAGTCCCCGACCCACATTTCCCAGGCGCGCGAACTTTTTCTCGAATACGCTCAATCTCTCGGCTTCAGCCTCTGCTTTCAGGATTTCGACAAGGAACTCGCCGATCTTCCCGGCAAATATGCATCTCCTGAGGGCCGCTTGCTGCTCGCTGAATTCAGTTCTGAGATCGCCGGCTGCGTCGCGTTGCGCAAGCTCGACGACGCCATCTGCGAAATGAAGCGCCTCTACGTGCGCCCGCAGTTCCGCGGCAAAGGCTTGGGACACGTGCTCACGGAGCGTATTATCGCCGAGGCCCGCCAGATCAGTTACGCGCGCATGCGTCTCGATACCGTCGAGCCCGTCATGAAAGACGCCGTCGCCATGTACCGCAAACTGGGGTTCCGCGAAATCGCTCCCTATTGCGACAATCCCATCACCGGTGCGCTCTACATGGAACTGCAGTTGTAATTTCTTGTTCGTCTGCGCAACAATATCTCCCCGATCTCAACTGGAGAGATTTCCATGCCTCGAATTCTCGCCCTCACCGCAGCCATTCTTCTGTTCGCGTCCACCTGCTTCGCCGCCGAAAGCAAAACCGTCTCCTACAAATCTGGTGACGAGACTGTGCAGGCCGTTCTCTACACGCCCTCAGGAACCGGACCGTTCCCCGCGCTCATCGTCATTCACGAGTGGTGGGGCTTGAATGACTGGATCAAGGAACAAGCTTCGAAGCTGTCGGATCAAGGTTACGTTGCGCTCGCCATCGACCTCTATCGCGGTAAAGTCGCGACCACTCCCGACGAAGCGCACGAGATCATGCGCGGCGTGCCGGAAGACCGCGCCAAACGCGATCTGGACGCCGCATTCAACTTCCTGGCGTCTCAACCCAACGTGAGGAAAAACCGCATCGGCGCCATCGGATGGTGCATGGGCGGCGGATACTC
>JASHQK010000015.1 GCA_030039195.1 Candidatus Sulfotelmatobacter sp. | reverse complement strand
GCTTTTTCAAACTGTACCGGAAGTTGCCGGCTTGTCTTTAGAGAGCGTGCAACTTCGCTGGCAGGAATACCCACCGCCTCGCGGACTGCACGGAGCCAGCCTCTCGGCGGGCGTGGAATCTTCCTTGCGGCGTGGAATATCTCCAGCGTGCGATCCAATTGCTTCACCCGTAGATTGCGGAATTCGTTGCGCATCGCCGACCCCAGGGTACGACAGTTTATAAATTTACGTCTTCTTGCTTGCTGACAAGCTAAAGATATACCACATGACTTATGATGTAAATTTATAACTTTACGATACGAAGCCGTAAGCCGGATCTTCAATGTCGCTGGGCACCCTGCAATCTGCGCCTTAGGGGGGCCTTTCCCCCTCAAGGGAGTGATACGAGATGCCGCTATCGCTCAAAAATTATGATAATATGAGCGATATATAGGAGCGCAATCGCTCATGGAATGGAATTGGCAACAACCGGACTGGCCCAACTTCTCTTGGGACCGAGCTCGACTCACACCGGCGGAACAGGAGTTCCTCGTCGGGGGCGGTGTGCTGATGGGTACGGTCAAACATCTTGAGACCGACGAGCGTGATCAACTCACGATTGAGGCGATGAGCACCGAGGCGGTGACGACCTCGGAGATTGAGGGCGAGACTTTGGACCGTGCGAGCGTCCAATCCTCCCTACGCAAGCAACTTGGACTGTCGACCGACAACCGGCGCGTGCGGCCGGCTGAACAAGGGATCGCGGAGATGATGGTGGATCTCTACCGCTCATTTGCGGCGCCTCTCTCCCATGAAACTCTGTTTCGATGGCACCGGCTGCTCGTCGGCGGCAGGCGGGATCTAAAGGATGTCGGGCGGTATCGAAGCAGTGTCGAACCCATGCAAGTGGTATCAGGAGTTATCGATGAGCCCAAGGTGCATTTCGAGGCGCCGCCGTCATCGCAGGTGGCGCCAGAGATGGCACGATTTATCGACTGGTTTGACCGAACAGCGCCCGGCGGCCAAGAACCTTTGCCTGCGCTGACAAGAGCTGGAATAGCGCATCTTTACTTCGAGAGCGTCCACCCGTTCGAGGATGGAAATGGGCGACTTGGCCGGGCGATCGCCGAAAAATGCCTGGCACAGACCTTGGGACAACCTACGCTAACTGCCTTGGCAGCGACCATTCTTGGCAGGCGTAAGACCTATTACGATGCGCTCGAAGCGGCCAACAAGCACAACGAAATCACTGCCTGGCTGGCGTGGTTTGCCGCTGTGGCCATCGAAGCACAGCGACGGACCATTGCGCTGGTCGAGTTCTTAATCGACAAAGCGAAGCTGTTTGATCGGCTAAGGGGCCAGCTTAACGACAGGCAAGAGAAGGCGCTGCTGCGCATGTTTCGCGAGGGCCCGGAGGGATTCAAGGGTGGGCTTAGTGCCGGCGACTTTAGCACGATCACCGGGGCTTCGCCGGCAACGGCGACGCGCGATCTGGTCGACCTCGTAGCCAAAGGCGCTTTGGTTCGAGCGGGCGAGCGCAGATACGCTCGCTATCATCTCGGCGTACCGTTGCGCGCGGTGCGGCACGTATCCCTCAATGAGCGGGGCGCAATCGTGGAGTCATAGCAGAGGAGTTGCATCCGCCGGAAATTGGAACTCATTGGGTGAGCACTTTTTCTCCTTATTGCTTTCGAGCTTGGTCGATGAACTTGCGCCGCTATCATTCGTCGCCAGACAACCGGGCTGACAGGGAGCGAAGTTGTCCGGCCTGCCCGCAGATTCACGAACCCGCCGTGGTACGAGAGCCACCCGTATCGGAACAACCGAGCGAGCATCGCCAGCGCCTGGTACGCGAGTGTCTGGTTCACGAACGGCTCGGTGGCTGCTACAGCCGCTTCCCGATGAGACGCAGCACACGCAATGGGTAGTAGAGAAAACTAACGGCCGTGGGCAGATGCAGGAAGGCTTGGTCAGCTGGTTTTGGGAAAAGCACGATGTTGGCTGCGCAGCGCAGCTTGTCCCAGCGGTGTCGAAGCAGGGCCATTGGAGAAAGCGCCGTTTCAAAACCGCCAGCGGGGAAGGGCGTGATGGGGAAGAAGCGGACATTGGTGGGAAGAGAAGCAGAGTTGTAATCTGCCGGAAGTGGTGTTCCAAGGAAGAGCGAGCAGGCAGCTAGAGTCTGACCAAGCACGAGGTCGAGCTCAAACTGCTCGGCCTTTTGTGTGAGGCGGCGCCAGTCTGGTGGGCGACAGGTGCAAAGCTGATGGAGGTCCACGAGCCACTTGAGACCTTGCCAGCAATGGTCGGCGGCATGAAGGGCGAGATACAGAAACTCCCAATCGGGGGAGAAGGTGTAGGCGGGCGCTCTGCAGGAATGCCTGGGGCGAGCTTCCGCCCAGAGATCCTCGACGATGTCGTTGTCGCGCGAAGAGAACTGCCACAGCCGCCAATGAAGCTCGACGAGGGTGGAACGTCCGGCAGCGTCGCGCTGGAATGAGTAGTGGCGTCCGTGGCGCAGCGCGAGCTTCCGGAAGAAAGCGTCGCGATAAACATCGGGATAACCTGCAGCAAGAATGACTTCAATAGCGCGATGGTAATGCGCGGGTGGAACGAGCAGGTCTATGTCCGTGCACACGCGGGCGTCTTGATCTCCATACAGCGACTCAGCGAGCGCGACTCCTTTGAGCGGAATGACGGGAATGCCGGCGTCGCTCAGCAAGTCCAGGAGGCGGGCGAGGTCCTCAGCGAGAAGCTGGTTGCGCAGCGCGTTGACCAAATATGCACGTTTGAGTTCCGTTTGAACCATTTGAGGAACCGCGGAGAAATCGAGCTGGCGCAAATTGCGGTAGACGAGCGGATAAACGTCGTGAGTGTAGGCGCGTTCGAGAAGAAGCGACCACTGTAACGGGTCGGTGAGGAATTCGCGCGCCCGGGCTTGCTCATCGAGTGTCAGCTGTCCGCGGCAGAGCAACAGGCAGAGGCGGTCTTCTCGGGTCAAGTGGGGAGAAATGTCCTCATGCATGTTTTTCGACAGCCAACCAAGGGTTAGCGGGCTCGGCATCCTCGTACACAAGGTATACGAAAAGGCCTGACAGATATACGCGTATTGAAGATTTGTGAAATATTTCGGTCCTGCCCGAAATCGGGGAGCGTGGTTTGGAGGGGAGTTCGCGAAGCCTCTCACTTGCCGGGAATTCAAGGAGTGTTCTAACATATCCGTTCCTCTTGAGTTACTTTGGTTGCCCCAATCGGTCGTTGACTTTCGGAGTTGATCCCAACTACGCTGTACGCGAACTCGCTCCTGAATTGGCTTGGAACTATGGGACGAGAAGTTCTCAAACCGCTGAAATCTTCGAGGGTGGCCGCATGACACATCCCAGTCGCAAGGCGACGCGTGCATATGTTGTTCTCTGCCTCACTGTAGCAACTTTGCTGGTCATGCCCCTATTCGGACAAGACTCAGAAGCGGTCGGTGTTCCCCAAAATTGGAGCCACCAAATCACGGGGCTGCCTCACGATTGGACTCACCACTACCTTGTTTTCTCCAATCCCGGCACGGAGGAGGCGGCGATCCAGAACGGTGCCTACGACCGGTGGTTTACCATCGTCAACAATCCACGCTACATCATGCAGCAAGTGAAGCGTGGTCTCCCGGCGCAAGGCCCCGCAGCTGCGGATGTTGCCACGATCGAGGATGCGGCCCGCAGCGGCGAGCCAGCCCGAAGTGAGGGAATCAGCACTGAGGAGGCGACACCCATCTTGTCGCTGTGGCCGGTAACGCCGAGGCTTAGGAATTCAAGGCTCCACCGGGATTGGAGTATGGACATGGCCACCGGGGCCAAGGTCGGCGCCGGCCAGTACCCGGCAAAGTTTTCCTTCAGCACTACAAACGCTTATTGCGACAGCAACACCACGCCCGATTTCGTGGTATTCAATACCGATGTCGCGGGCAGTGCCACTCAGGCGAGCATCGTCGCCTACGACAATCTTTACTCCGGCTGTAGCGGTTCCCACCCTCTTGTTTATTGGCAATACAACACCGGTGGGACGATCCCGACGTCGGTTGTGCTCTCGCTAGACGGATCTCAAGTCGCGTTCATGCAAACCGGTGCCCCGGCAAGTCTCGTCCTTCTGAAGTGGACGAAGAGCGCCACTCTCACGACACTCGCGAGTACGACCGCCGCCAACTATCGTTCGTGCGTTACGCCCTGCATGACCGTGATACCGTTCAGCACCGGCACCGCCAGTTCCACGAATTCTTCCCCCTTTTATGACTACAGCAACGACGTGCTCTATGTGGGGGATAACTCCGGCGTGCTCCACAAGTTTGAAAACATCTTCAACTCGGGGACTCCGGCGGAGATCACCGGCGGCGGCACCACTTCCGGTTGGCCGCAGACAATTGCCACAGGACGGGTATTGACTAGTCCGGTTTTAGACTTCGTGTCGGGAAACGTTTTTGTCGGTTCGGGCACTGGGACTGCCGGCCGCAGATTGCACAAGATCCCAGCGGGAGGGGGCTCTAGTAATCTCGTCACGAGTGGCATTTTGGGCGAAACTGGCTCCAGAGTTGTCGACGCGCCTCTCGTCGACTCCGCCGCGGGCAGGGTGTACGTATTTATCAATGCAGATACGGCTGCCACGACATCTAGCGGTGTCTATCAATTTCCGGTGAGTTTTGCCGCGGGTAGCACTGGTACCGAAGCCCAGGTGGGCGCGGGCGCCACAGCCCGCTACCTCTACCACGGAACCTTTGACAACGCTTACTTCACGTCCACCTCGGGCTCGAGTCCCACGGGAAGCCTGTACGTTTGCGGGGATACGGCCGGGACTCCCATTCTGTACCAAGTCTCCATCAACTCCAATAGTCTGGGTACTGTTCACACGGGCCCGACCCTGACCAGCGCTACCACGACATGTTCGCCAGTGACCGAGTTCTTCAATGCCTCGACGGACCGGATTTTCTTGAGCGTAGAGGCAAGTGGCAACGTGGGGGTAACGGGAAATGCATGCACTGGCGCGTGCGTCTACTCTTTTAACGTGACCAGCTTTACCAATGCATCACCGATCTTGACTACCACCGAAGCCACCAACGGGCTGGCGTCAACCGGCGGCTCAAGCGGGGTCATAATCGATAATGCCGCCACCACCCCAACAGGGACTTCCCAGGTCTACTTCTCGACGCTAGGCAACGAAGCCTGCGCCGGAAATGGCACCACAGGAATCGGTACAGGTGGTTGCGCGGTTCAGGCATCACAGTCGGGGTTACGGTAGACTCACAATTACTTTGTCGGCCAGCCCAACTTTTCCCCTAAGCGAGTCGCGGCAGCCCCAGCAGCCGAAGGGGTGTGGTAGACTCTTCGTCGGTTCAACTGGGAGTTGCGCAGTCAAGTTGACGCAATCCAGCCTCCAGTAAAGGGAGGTTCGAGTGGCAAAGTTCGACCAGGAAGATGTGACGAAACTGGGTCAGCGTTGCGGGCAGCAAGAAAAGCTCGTCCAGAAGAAACGGTACGAGAAGCCATCTTTTCGCTGGGAGAGGGTGTTTGAGACGCAATCGCTAACCTGTGGGAAAGTGGGAGCCGTTTCGGCGCAGTGCGCCTCAAACCGTAAGACATCCTAAAGCGCGCGGTATTGGGAAACCCCAAAAATGAGGGCAGTCGAAAGGTCCCGGGACCTTGGTTCTTCGTAACAGGCGGGCAGCTGCGCCAGCGGCGATTCGAAGCGATGCTCGGCCAATCGCTCTTTTGCCGGGACCAGTGGGATGGCGGGTGCTGATCAAAATTGCATCAGAATCGATCTGCAGCGGGTTTGAACTGGGGTGACTAGAGGTGTCGCACAATGACAACAGCCACAACGCTCTGTCCGCCGCCCGGGCCGCGGCACTCATCGCTCTAGCCGCAGAAAGTTTGCACCGCAGCGGCCATTTGCGGTTGCAGGTCCGAGGGCAAAGCATGTTGCCCACTCTTTGGCCTGACGATGTTGTCGAAATTACAAGTTGCTCTGTTGATGACGTGCGACCTGGTGAGATCGTGCTCGCCCTTCGCGAAAACAGATTTTTCCTCCACCGTTTTCTTGCCCGCTCGCAAACAAACGGTTTTCTGCTGCGCGGCGATTCCATGCGCCGTCCGGACCCCGAATTCCCAAAGGATGCGCTCCTAGGCCGCCTAATGAGCCGTGCTGGCCAAAATCAAAGCCGAGCTCAAAGGCACGCTCATAGTGATGCGCTAACGCAAACCCACCCCATCCTCCCACTGCGCCCTTGGTCCCGAGCGATCGGACAATTGCTCTGCCATTGTGGACTCGCACGGCGTGTTGTTCTCAAGCTACACGGTCACCGAGAACGGGAGGGGCGCGAAATGCAAAATGCTAAAAGCGCTGCCCACTTTGCAGAATTGGATGAGGGCGCTTCATGATATCCGCTCCTAGGAAAGTCGCGTGCGTGGAGATCGGGGCGCTCCCGATATCTTTGTCCACCGGCCACGACCGCTTCTTCGATCTGCTGCTTCAACGCTATGAGGGGTTCTTGAGTGCTTCGCGCCCCGAATGCGAGCTAGAGTTCGACATCATCGACGCGAGCCCAGTGTCGGATGAAGACGTTTGTGTTCGCCGCGAAGGTCCGCAATGGCGGCTGGAGCGTGGAGACTTCTGCGCCCTCTGGGATCCGCGCACCGGAAAGGGCTCAGTGCGCCAGAATGCCAACCCGTATTCTCTGGATTCCGTCTTGCGCATTCTGCACAGTCTGATTCTTGCCCAGCGCGGAGGTTTCCTGCTGCACGCCGCCAGTGCGATCTGCGCTGGTCATGCTTACTTGTTTTCGGGCGTTTCCGGCGCGGGCAAGACAACGATGACGCGTCTAGCGCCGAAGAATGTCACTCTGCTTACCGACGAAATTTCTTACCTGCGGCCCGATGGCCATACTTATCGAGCTTTCGGCACTCCTTTTGCCGGGGAGTTGGCCAAAGCCGGCGAGAACTGCAGCGCGGTCGTCTCGGCACTGTTTTTCCTGGAGCAAGGTCCCGAAAACCGCGTGGATGAGTTGCCATCCGCAGAAGCCGTCCGCCGCCTCATGCGAAATATTCTGTTCTTCGCCGAGGATCCGGCCTTGGTGGAAAAGCTTCTGGCCAGCGCGTGCGATTTCGTCGCCAGAGTTCCTGTTCGACGCCTGACATTCTATCCGGATGCCAGGGTGTGGGAGGAAGTTCGCCGCTTCGAGGGGGTTCCCGCGCATGTCTGAGAGTTACATCACTCGCGGCTCGACGATCGCCGCCCGCGTGCTGAACGGTGAGATGATCGTCATGAATTCGGCGGATTCGACGTTTTTCACGCTGAACGAGGTTGCCACCGTCATCTTTCAAGCCGCCGACGGTCGCACGCCGCTGCGGGAAATCGTTCGTACGCGGGTCTGCGAGCAATTTGAGATCGATCCCGAACGGGCGCAGGCCGATGCCGAACACTTTGTAGCTGAACTCTCACGTCACGGGATTCTCTTCGTTTCCGATCAGCCTCTCACCTCGGAGGCTGCTCCATGAGTTTGATGGCCGAAGTGGGACAGAAGGCATTCAACTTGGGCGTGCCTCTTGCCATCCACATGGATGTTACGTATCGCTGCAATGAGCGTTGCGTGCATTGCTACCTCGATCATGACGACCATGGCGAGATGACGACCGCGGAAATCAAGGACGTGCTCGATCAACTGGCCGAGGCTGGCGTTTTCTTTCTGACACTCAGTGGCGGCGAGGTCTTTATGCGCCGCGATTTTCTTCAGCTGGTCGAGTACGCGCGCCGCCTGCTCTTCAGCGTCAAGATCAAGACCAACGCGGTCATGATCGGCGAAGCCGAAGCGCGAAGGATTCGCGCCCTCAACGTAGACACGATCCAGATCAGCCTCTACTCCCATCGTCCTGAAGTTCACGATGCCATCACCAAGCTGCCGCACTCATTCGAACGCACCATCAAGGCCATTCGTTTTCTGCGCGATCAGGGCTTGCGCGTCACCATCGCGAATGTGCTGATGACCGCGAATCTCGCCGATCATTACGGCACGCAAAAACTGGCTTCGGAATTGGGCGTTCATTACACGCTTGACCCGACCATTACGCCCATGATGAACGGCGACAGTTCGGTTCTCGCTCTCCGCATCCCGGGAAAAGAACTGGAGGAAATCTTCCACAATCCCGCGCTCGTTCCCAACCAGGAAGAGTTCTGTGCCCCGCCAGAGCCGCCGTCAGACGAAGATCTGGAGGGATACTCGTGCAGTGCGGGCCACTCTTTCTGCTACATCTCGCCCTATGGAGATGTCTTCCCTTGCGTGCAGTTTCCCTTACCCACGGGAAATATTCGGCAGCAGAAATTTCTGGATATCTGGAATCGATCGCCCCAGATGCAAGAAGTACGCTCGATTCAAGCCAAGGATCTGCCAGTCTGCTCCTCGTGTTCGCACGTCAGCAGTTGCTCGCGTTGCCCGGGGCTCGCGTACATGGAAGGAAACATGCGCGGCCCGTCCAGCGCGGATTGCGAGAAATCGTTCTACCGCACCGGGCAGCCGACCGCAAACATGTTGCAGCACGGTTTGGCGAAACCGCGTACGACCGCACGGCTGTTCCAGATTCGGCCGGTAGCGGTTCCCGCCTAAGATTTGGAATTCAAGAGAGACGCGGTTCAGGCCACGGTTTCTGTTCCAACGCCTGCGTTCTGTTTGCGCGGTTGATCCAAGCCGTCTCTGATGCGGTAAACTCGATCAAACTGTCGACCGACGCAACACGCTTTCACGGATGTGACCCTGACGAACTGCTCACTCTACGTTGATGAGACCGCGGCATCCACTTCTTTATCGACAAGACAGGCTCTAAGGCAAGCTACAGCCGCCAAGTCGCATTGTGGGCAGAAGCAATTTCATCCGCCCTGGTCGCTAAGCTGATGCCGTGTTGATGGGTGTTTGAAGAGTGGTAGGCTGCACACCTGAATCCTTTGGAGTTTGGACATGTCAACTGCTGCCGCAGTTAGACCTGCTGTTCCTCTCACTTTTAACGAACTTAAGACAGGGATGGGATTATCAGCGTGATCTCACCTGCCTCAACAACAACATCGAGTGCTGTTAGCTCGGCAGACCGCTCCGCAAATCATCAGGGCGTTGGCGAACTCTATCCAATTCCGCGTAGAGGCGAAGGCGCATTCGTTCCAGAACCGCTTGCCGCTGGTAGTATTTGACACGTTCAGCAAGGCTCGGTGATGGGCTTGCGTAGTACACCCGGTCTAATGCGGCGATAGCTGCTAGCTTGGCTGAATATCGTTCACAGATCGCAAATTCGCATTCGCTTGAGGCTGTGACAGTTTTGTATCGACATCGCATAAATGAAACCGACCACCCAGCACTCAGCCCGCCATAGGAAATCAACGCCCTAAATCGTTGACATAGAAGGATTCAGACTTGCTGTGCATCGATTTCGGTGCCGATTACTCGGCATGGCTGCCGAAATGTAGTCGAAAGTTGGCGTAACAGTGCGCCGTGAAAAGGCGCTGGATTTCAGCGAGTGCAACTCCCGCTCGGGAACTGATTTGCTCCACCTGGTAGCAATCGGAACGGCAGCGGAGGCAACGAAGCTGTCGGGGCCCAACGGTCAAGGCAAAACCGCACCAGCAAGATGATCAGAGAACTCCGAATGCTCGGTTATCGGGTGGAATTTCTCAATGCCGTACCCAGCAATCCAATGCCGTAGCCGGGATTTTCGACCGTGAGTGAACGCTGAGGAGGCCCCGAAACAATAATTGCAGGACCGACGTGACTGTTACACAGGGAAGACCGCTGACGATGGAGATGAACGAGCGAACAAACTCCATCAGACCTACCGGGGTAATTGCGGTGCCATGTAGGCAGAGGAAACCAGACGCAACACGAGAAAGATATTCTCTCAGCGATCTATCTTCACTCACGTAACGTCCGCTTCCATTTTTCCCATGGCTATAATTCCCGAACGGTGTTTTGGCGGCAGGTTCTCGGTCGCCGTCCAGACACTCGATCCCATGGCGCGTCGGAATATCGGAGAACTCGAATAGAGTGCGGACCCAGGACGATACATTGCATGTCTTGACGTTGACACCCTGCTACCCTTCCACGAGGCACGACACGGAGGGCTTCTTTATCTCCGAGCCACTGGGTCCTCTGGCGACAACGGGAGTTCGAAATACCGTGCTAGCCGTGCAACCGATATACGAACGCAAGGCCAGCGCTGGCGGAACCACCGTTCCTGCAGAACGACTTCGTTATTTTTCTTTGCCCAGCAAGCGGTGGCGTCCGGCAGCAGGCGCATTCGTTTTTGCCCGCATTGTCGGCCGAGTCAGAGAATTGCATCGCACCCAGCCCATTGATGTAGTCCACGCGCACGACCCATTGCCCTGCGGTCACGCGGGCATGCTCGTCGCCGCAGAGCTAAACATTCCCTATTTAGTTTCAGTGTATGGACTCGATGACTTTTCTACGGCACAACCATCTGCCCGCGCCGAAAAATGGT
>JASHQK010000216.1 GCA_030039195.1 Candidatus Sulfotelmatobacter sp. | reverse complement strand
CGGCGACGCGAATTAGATGAGGCGCGGCGCAACATTGCTCACATCTTCGCCGAGATCGATCTACTCGTCACGCCCACAACGCCAGTGACGGCGCCGACTATCGCCGAACTGAGAGCCGATCCGGAGGCGTTGCGTCCGGCGGAACTGAAACTGCTGCACAACACGCGGCCATTCAATGTGTGGGGACTGCCGGCTATATCGGTGCCGTGCGGATCGACAAAGAACGGACTGCCCATCGGCTTGCAGATCGCCGGGCCGCATTGGAGGGAAGATCTGGTGCTGCGGCTGGCATACGGGTATGAGCAGGCCGCCCAGTGACCGGACGCTCTTGCCAGCGTTGCGATTGCTGGAAAAAGTCCGCCCTGTTTTGCAAACGCGCGAGACCAGGACAGGTGCGCCTGCAGTGCGGCACCTTGCAGTTCTTACTTTTCTCTTTGCATCTGCCGGTAGGCCTCGCTTTTGGAGATGCCGCGTTCTTTGGCGGCTTTCTTGAGTGCGGCTTTTTCGTCCAGTTTTTCGTCGGAGATGATTTGTTGAACGCGTTTGCGAATGCTGAGGCCGGGCGGTTCTGCTGCGCGTGACTCCGGCAACTCAGCCTTTGCAACCAGCAGCGTGATCTCGCCCTTGATCGCATCGCGTTGCTGCAAGTTTCTGAGAGCCTCGGCGGCAGTCCCACGCAGAAATTCTTCGTGCAGTTTCGTGAGTTCGCGCGCGATCACGACGCGCCGATTTCCTCCTAGAATTTCGACAATATCTTCCAGGGCCTCAACAATCCGGTGCGGAGCCTCGTAAAAAATCTGCGTCGTCGAGGAGTCCTTCAGACCTTGCAAAACTGACCGCCGTTCCCCGCGCTTCGCCGGCAAGAATCCGCTGAACTGAAACGAATCCGTGGGCAGTCCGCTTGGGGCCAATGCAGCCAGAAACGCTGATGGCCCGGGAACCGGCACGACAGGGATTCCATTCTCGATGGCCTGTGTGATCAGGCGATAGCCGGGGTCAGAGAGGCCGGGCATGCCGGCGTCGGTGACCAGCGCGACGCTCGCGCCTTGCTGCATCTGCGCGACCAGTTCCGCGGAACGCGCGACCTCATTGTGCTCGTGGTAGCTGATGGTGCGAGTGGCGATGGCGTAATGAGTGAGCAGTTTCTGCGTCTGGCGCGTGTCTTCGCAGGCGATCAGATCGGCTTCTTTGAGCACACGGAGGGCGCGCAGAGAGATGTCCTCAAGATTACCGATCGGCGTGCCGACGACGTAGAGGGCCGGCTTCGCCGGCGCTGCCCTCTCATCTTTCATCGCGGGAAGTCTAACACCGCCGTGACTTCGAGCCTGGTTGGGCGGTTATGTTAACGTTAGCGCTCGCGAGGCTGCCATATGACAGGAAAAGACTTTCGGAAAATCGCTTTGTCGCTCCCTGAAACTGAGGAGCGCTCGCACATGGATCATCCGGACTTTCGAGTGAAAGGAAAAATCTTCGCCACGCTTGGCTATCCAGATAAGGCCCGCGGGATGGTGAAACTGTCTCCCGAAGATCAGCACAATTTTTCAAAGGACTATGGGGAAGCGTTCGTGCCGGTGAAGGGCGCATGGGGACGGCGCGGCGCTACCAGCGTGGACCTCAAAGCGGCGAAGACGGAGATCGCTCGTTTAGCCATTGAGGCGGCCTGGCGCAACACCGCTCCCAAGCAGCTATTGCGAGAACACAAAGGTGTGTCGTCGGTGAAAAGGCATTAAAGGCATTAACCACGAGGGGCACAATGGATCACGAAGGAAATCTGAATCTTTCGTCTTCTTGCTCATCCTTGTTGAATCTCCGAGACTCCTTATGAGCCAAAATTGACGGCGGACCGCAACGCACCCTAAAATCAACTCGAACTTAGGGTTGTTCCCCACACTCTTCTCACAGACATGCCACTTTACGAATATCAATGCAGCAAGTGCGGCCATCGCTTCGAGAAAATCCAGAAATTTTCCGATAAGAAAATCAGGAAGTGCCCCCAATGCGGCGGGCCAGTCGAGCAGGTGATCTCCGCGCCGGCTGTGCAGTTTAAAGGCTCGGGATGGTACGTCACCGACTACGCGAAGAAGTCGAGCACGGCCACCACGTCGGACGGCGGAAAAGAATCGAAGAAAGAAGAAAAGCCGAAGACCGAAACAGCCGCGAAGGAAAGCACAACGAAGAAGGCCGACAAGCAAAAATGAATTAGCGGTGAGGAAGCGGCGCTTCACTCGGAGCACCAAGCACAGAGATCCCTCGCTTCGCTCAGGATGACAAAGAGAGAGTGCAGGCCGCTTTCACTTCAACTCCCGTTCGAAGTGATCTTCGATCATGGTAAACAGATGCACGCGGGCGTCGCGCCCGGCGATGCCGTGCGTCTTGTTGGGATAGATCATGAACTGGAACTGTTTGCCGGCCTTGATCAGAGCATCGACCATCTGCGCGCTGTTGGAAAAATGCACATTGTCGTCGCCCGTACCATGGACAAGCAGGAGTGCTCCATGCAGGTTGGCCGCGGCCTTAGACACGTCGGAATCGTCATAGCCCGTCTTTACTTCTTTCGGCAATCCGAGATAGCGCTCCATGTAGATGGAGTCGTAGTTGAGAGCGTTGGTGACGGGAGCGACGGCGACGCCAGCGCGGAAACGGTCGGAGTGCGTCATCGCATAGAGGGTCATCGATCCGCCGTTAGACCATCCCCAGATGGCGACGCGATTGGGATCGAGCTGCGGGTAGCGCGAGAGCAACTGATCGAGCGCGGTGAGCTGATCTTTCAATTCAATCGCGCCGAATTCGTGGCGGATGGCGGTTTGAAATTTGCGGTCGCGACCGGGGGTGCCGCGGTTATCGACGGCGAAG
>JASHQK010000215.1 GCA_030039195.1 Candidatus Sulfotelmatobacter sp. | reverse complement strand
ATAGCAGTGGCCAGGGCCGCCGGCGTAGACAGTAAATCGTCGGAAAAGAGATGACTTCCTTTAACTGAGGAGTTCCTTGCCTTTCGTCTCGGGCAACGACAACACGGCGGCGATCATTGCTAAGTAGGCCATGCCGGCAAATCCAGCAATTGCCCGCCCCAACGGCATGCTCGCGCTCAGAATTCCCACCAGCGTTGGAAACAGCGCCCCCACAGCACGTCCGCTGTTGTACGTGAAGCCTTGTCCAGAGCCGCGGAGCGCAGTCGGATAAAGTTCCGTCAGAAATGCGCCCATGGGACTAAACGATCCGGACGCGAAGAATCCCAGGGGAAATCCCAGGAACAACATGGTGCGGTTTCCGATCGGAAGAAATGTATAGGTCGTACCGGCGATGAACGAACATATAGCGTAGAGAATCAGAGTTCGCTTACGTCCGACCCGGTCGGCGAGGTGCGCGCTGACCTGATATCCCACGAATGACCCTGCAATGACCACGAACAAATATGCCGCGGTGTGTAGAACAGAGAGCCCACGTTGAGTCTGCAAATACATCGGCAGCCAGGTTGTGATGGCGTAGTAGCCGCCCTGCGCTCCGATCGCCATCAGAGATGTCAGCAGAGTTGTGCGCAGAAGTGCAGGGCTGAAGATCGCGAGAAAACTGCCATTCGGTCTTTCTGCAGACGAGCGCCGCGCATTCAGAAACAATTCGGGCTCGGCGACGTTTCGACGAATGTAAAACACGAGAAAGACCGGGAGAATGCCGATCCAGAACAACGCCCGCCACCCCATCGCCGGTGGAAGCACGCGCAAGAATACGATGTATGCAATCGCTGCCAAGGCCCAGCCCAGCGCCCATCCGCTTTGTACCGTGCCAACCGCCTTACCGCGATGCTCGGGACGGATCACCTCGCCCATCAGCACCGCGCCGACGGTCCATTCTCCCCCGAACCCCAGGCCCTGCAGCCCGCGAATGATCAACAATGACCAGAAAGAGTTCGTGAATCCGCTGAGAAAAGTGAATAAAGCAAACCAGACAATCGTAATCTCTAACATGCGCACGCGCCCGAAGCGGTCGGCAAGAAGTCCGGCCAGCCACCCGCCGACAGCGGACACCAGGAGCACGGCCGTGCCCAGCATGCCGGCTTGTCCCTGGCTGATATGCCAGAGTGCGATGAGACTTGGAATTGCGAAGCTATAGACCATCACATCCATGCCGTCGAACGCCCACCCGCCAAATGTGGCGATCAGCGTAGTTCGTTCCGGCCGGGAAAGCTGCGTGATCCACTCGGTACCGATCCAGGTACCGCGGTTGCGATCTGCCACTGATTTTTGTCTGGTATCCCTATCCATGTGACTGGGTGATTCGCGTGATATGGTATCGCTTCTGCGTCATGAGAACGTAGAAATGCCATGAAGATTGTTGCCGCAAGCGATTCGTCACTGCTGGTGGAGTTCGGCAATGTCATTTCTCCGGAGCTGCATGCGAGGGTTCTCGCGTTGTTTCATGCGCTGCTCGCGGAACATGATCCCAGAATCCGCAATCTACATCCCGGCTATGCTTCTCTGTTGATTGATTTCGATGTGATGCAGCTTTCTCACGTGGAATTGTCGGTGCATGTGCGCGAATTGATTCATGCTGCGCCGGCGTCAAGAAATGCTTCCGCTCGCGCCGTCGAGATTCCCGTCTGCTACGACGCGGAGTTTGGGCCCGACCTTGGCGACGTTGCCGCGCACAATGAAATCAGCGTCGAGGATGTCACTCGCCTGCATACTTCAGCCACGTACGTCGTGTACTTTCTTGGATTCTCACCCGGATTCGCATACCTGGGCGGATTGCCGGGAAAATTGCGAACCCCTCGTCTGGCCACTCCAAGGACACGTGTCTCGGCGGGTTCCGTCGGCATCGCGGGCGAGCAAACCGGCGTATATCCGGTCGATTCTCCAGGCGGCTGGCGCCTGATCGGACGTACTCCCCGGAGAATGTTCGATGCATCAGCGAGTCCGCCAACGCGGCTCCAGCCTGGGGATCTCGTTCGCTTCACGGCGATTGATCGAGCATCGTTCGACAAAATGCGGTTGGAGGATTTGCATTAGAAAATGGCGATACTGGTCAATGATCCGGGCTTCGCAACGACGGTACAAGATCGCGGCCGTTACGGATATTCTCATTTGGGTATCTCGCCCGCCGGCGCTGCGGATTCGCTTTCGTTTCGGATTGCGAATCTGCTCGTCGGAAACCATGAGAACGCTCCTGCACTCGAGATGACACTTATCGGAGCGACATTACAGTTCGATGAACCGATGGTCATCGCGGTCACTGGGGCAGAGTGCGATGTTGAGATCGACGGCCGTGCGGTTGCTTGTTCGCGGCCGATCGATGCAGACGCCGGGGCGCTTCTGAGAATCGGTCGCATGACATCCGGCGTGCGAGCTTATCTTGCCGTGCAGGGCGGAATCGAGGTGCCGCCGGTTATGGCAAGCGCATCCACGCACCTTGGCGCGAAGTTTGGAGGATTCGAGGGTCGGCTTTTGCGCAAAGGCGACCGCCTGCAGGTTGGCAGCAGCACCGGGTCATTTGCGCGCAGGTTCCAATCTGGAGCCCTTCCGCGCGCGAAGTTGGGCGGCGAGACCACTTTGCGCGTCACACGCGGTCCGCAGCACGACTGGTTCGATGCCGACGCTTTCAGCACATTGTTAACGAATCCATTCGCAGTCAGCGATCAGTCGGGCCGCACTGGTCTACGCCTGAAAGGCAGCACGATTTTCCCGTGCAATACTCGCCAATTGCTGACCGACGGAGTTCCACTTGGCGCCATTCAGATTCCTCCGGACGGGCAACCGATCATT
>JASHQK010000214.1 GCA_030039195.1 Candidatus Sulfotelmatobacter sp. | reverse complement strand
GTTTCGCGCGCCAGGAAGGGCTGCAACTCTCGATCATCACGCAATTCTGTTTCAAGTCCGAACCCGTGATCGATTGGGTGCGAGGAGTGCGAGCACGCGGCCTAGATGTTCCGATACGAGTAGGGCTAGCCGGACCTGCTGGTTTGCTGACTCTCGTGCGCTATGCGGTGCGCTGCGGCATAGGCAACTCGCTTCGGGTGCTGAGCGAAAACCCATCGTTCGCAAAGGTCCTGGTGGAAAGGGGACCAGAACCTATTATCCGCGGACTTGCTGCTTCGATCGCGAAGGGAGATCACAGGCTGATCGGTATTGCCGGCTTGCACTTCTACATTTTTGGCGGTCTTCGAAGAACTATGGATTGGATAGATGCCGAGCGGTCCTTGAAGAGAATGTCGGCTCACACTTGAACCGTGCGCCATCCCTTGGCGTAGGTCTCGCGTACGACTTTGGAGTAAGGCACCGGGCTGACCACAGCTCGAATCTCCGTTTGCTTGTGCCTCTCTACGGTCGTCTTCCGGGTTCCGCCTCCGGCTTCGCCCCACACGATCCTGACTTCGGTGCCGATCTGAATGTCCGGGTCAACAACTCCCAGGGAAAGCATCGCCCGCTCGTTGTAGCTGTAGCCCGCGAACATAGAGAACCCGACTGTCTTTGCTCCCAATAGGATCTTGTCGTACGAGGCGGACGCATAATTCGATTGCGGCAGGTCAATATACTTGTAGATTTCTCCGGGCTCGAACAAGGACGCAAATACTCTCACCACATCTTCGGCGTGCCAGGCAAATGTTACCTTCTTTCGCTGCGGCTTGCCCGCCACTTTCTCCAGCGCCTCTCTCCCAATAAAGTCGTGGTCGAACTTGATGAACGGACCGTAGCCGAGGGCATACGGTGTCATGTAGTAGTCCTCAATGTTGTCCGATTCGAAACTTCCAGCTAGCGAACCTGTTCCCTCGTACCCGCTGGCCGGCAGCCACTCTCGGTAGGGTTTCATCCGTTCGCCGGAGTAGACCGCAGGAAGGGGAGATGGAATCCATCCCGACTCGAGCGTGTTGGTGGAGTATGCTCGAGCGCCAACTTCTTTAAGACCAAACTCGCTGCCAGCATCGACAACCGCCGCACGAATCTCCTCGCGCTCTTCGTACGGCCCCCAGATTTCCAGTCCAGGAGCGCCTGCCATGCCGTGGCGCAACGCGCGGACTCTGCGTCCGGCGATGTTGATCGCATCCATGTTGAAGAACTTGATCTCCTGCAGCGGTCCGCCGTTCAGCTTTTCCAGAATCTGCGGAGCATTCGGGCCTTGAATCTGGTAGCGGTAACAGGTCCGAAAAACAGCTTTGCATTTCGGATTGGACGGGGACCTGTCGTCCTTCTCGATTTTGACGTCGTACCCGCCGGTCGCGGCGTGAAATTCAATCCAGTTCGCGGCCGGGGCGCGCCCCACGAAGACCAACCGGTTTTCGTCCAGATGGAAGAGAATGCCGTCGCCGATGACAAAACCGTCGTAGGTGCAGGGTGCGAATTGCTTGGCTCGATTGACGGGGAATTTTGCAAAAGTGTTGGTTGCGAGATACGAGAGCATCCTCAGCGCATCGGGGCCTTCGACATAGATGTTCGCCATATGGTGCGACTGGTCGAACAGAACCGCGGTCTCGCGCCAGGCGCGTTGTTCGTCACGCCAATTGGAATATTCGTAAGGAACAACCGGATAGACGTAAGCCCCGATCTGGGAATTGCGCAGCATCTTTACCGGGCTGCCTACGGCCTGCAGCAGGTCTTCCAGGCTTTTTTGTTTCATTTTCGAACCCCGTGCGAGAATCTAGCTAAATGACGTTCAGTATACGGAACGTGGAGGTGTTTGTCATATGCTAAGAACTCCGGGGCGTTACGGGAGATCTCTTTCAGAACCCAGCGAACCTCATGCGATTTTCATATATTGAAATGAACGGAGATAAGCAGTGGCGAGAAATGTGAAATTCGACGAGCTAGGACCGGTAGGGCTGGTTTCGATCGACAACCCGCCGGTGAACGCGATCAGCCATCCCGTAAGGCTCGAGCTGATAGATGCGATTGAGCGCGCCGAGAAGAACTCCAGCATCAAAGTGCTTTTAATCATGTCGAGCGGCGAACGGTTCAGCGCGGGCGCCGATATCACTGAGTTCGATCGTCCGCAGGACGAGCCCTCTCTGCAACAAGTACAGGCCAGAATCGAATCCTCTCTTATTCCGGTGGTCGCCGCGATCCATGGACTCGCCTTAGGCGGAGGGCTCGAACTCGCAATGGCCTGTCATTATCGCCTCGCCCATAAAGGCGCGAAACTCGGAATGCCAGAGATCACGCTGGGCATCATTCCGGGCGCTGGCGGGACGCAACGCCTACCAAGGCTGGTCGGCGCACGCGCCGCTTTGAATATGATTCTGTCTGGCACACCCATTTCCGCGCAGGAAGCCAAGGCCAACGGGCTGGTGGATGAGCTCGCGGAAGACAACCTGCGTGATGCGGCGGTAAGTTTCTGTGAACGTCTGGTGCACGAGGGACTTGGCCCACGCCCGACGTGTAATCGCACCGTCATTGACGGTCTCGATGAAGCGGAGATTGCTTCTGCACTGCGTACTCAGGCTCGCGCTTTGAAGGGGCGCACGACCCAGAATCTCGTCATAGAGGCAATCCAAGCTTCCGGGCTGCCGTTCTCGCAAGGTATCGCGATTGAGACCGCTCTTGCGCAGAAGTCGCTGGCTTCACGCGAGAGCCTCGCGCTTCGGCATGTATTCTTTGCGGAGCGTAAGTCGGGGAGATTGAGTGCAGCATCGTCAGTCGATGCCAAACCAACGCAGCCGCCTGCGATCCAACGCGTGGTGGTGATCGGCGCCGGTACGATGGGCAGCGGCATCGCAATTGCTTTCGCCGATGCCGGCCTGGAAGTGCTGGTCAACGATAACGATCCTGCTGCCCTTTCTCGCAGTGGCGAATTCATCCGTTTAACGTACGCATCCAGCGTCCGACGCAGCCGCATCACGCAGAGCGTTGCCGACGAACGTATCCGGCGCATTCGAAACGTCGACACCTTGGCCGAAGTTGCGGATGCCGATCTCGTTATCGAGGCTGTATTTGAAGATCCGGAGCTGAAGAAAGACGTATTGTCGAAGCTCGACTCCGCCCTGCCTGCCCAGCGCCTCATCGCCACGAACACCTCCACTCTTTCTGTAACCGAGCTCGCCCGCGCCACGGCGCACCCCGAGCGGATATTGGGGCTGCATTTCTTCGTTCCTGCACACGCTTCGAAGCTCTTGGAGATTGTGCGCACTGACCACACGTCCTCTGAGAGCCTGTCAACAGCATTCCGCGTTGCAAGGGTCCTCAAGAAAAGTGCGGTTGTCTCGCGCGACGCCTTCGGTTTTATCGGCAATCGGATGATGCTCGATGGCTATTTTCGTGAAGCCGAGCAATTGCTGCTGGAAGGAGCTACTCCGAGTCAGGTTGACACGGCGCTCGAGAACTTCGGCTTTGCGATGGGGCCGCAACGGGTCAGCGACCTGGGGGGCAACGATGTGGGGACCAAGGCCCGCGTCCAACTTTTCAAGCGGGAAAGCCGGCCTGACCCTTATTTCGCGATCGCCGACCGCCTCACAGAAATGGGGAGGCTCGGCCAGAAAACCGGCCGCGGTTTCTACTGTTATGAGGATGGTAGCCACGAGGCTGCGTCAGATCCTGAAGTGATCGAACTTATCGAGAAGCTTGCTGCGGATCGAAGCATACGGCGACGCGAAATCAATGACCAGGAGATTGTTGAGCGCTGCATCTTGTCGCTGATCAATGTGGGAGCGATGGTTCTGGAAGAAGGAATCGCAGCACGCGCTTCCGATATTGACGTGGTTTGGACGAGTGGTTACGGATTCCCACGCCACCTCGGCGGGCCGATGTTCTATGCCGATACCCTCGGACTTTCCCACGTGTTACAGCGCATTCGCCACTATCATGAAAAACTCGGCCATTACTGGCGTCCCACTCCGACGATCGAGCGGCTGGCCTCTGCCGGCTCGAGCTTCGAGCGGTGGGACAACACGGCAGGTTCGCAGTAGGCGATTGCATGCTTCGCGATCCCGGCGACGAGTGAGCTGACCGAAATCTAAGCCGGTTCCGCACGCAGCACTCGTTCATCGCTATCGCCGAACAAAGCATCAAGAAGCTCGGGTCGGTTCCGCTGCAAGGCGCGACTGTTCACCGTGCCTTTCTCCGTGAGCTCGCCCGCCGCGCTGGAGGGTGGAACTTCGACGAGCAAGGCAGCCACGATGCGATTGGAGTTGCCGGTTCCGGCGGCGTGCAGTTTCGCTATGCGTTCTTGAAATATCGCTCTGACCGTCGAGTTTGAAGCGATCTGTGCTGGATTGGCCCCCGGATCCAGACCAGCGGTGCGAGTGCACACCTCCCAGTCGGGAAAGATGAGAATGCGCACATCCTTCCGATCAGACCCAGCGACGACAACTTCATTGGCCAGCGGTCGCAGAATGTCCAGCGCGTCAAGGCGCAACTTGCCGGCGCTGACCTTGGTGCCCGAGTCCAGCTTGAAAACCTCATTGATCCTGCCATCGAAGCGAAGACCTGCCTGTGGCCGTTGCGGGTCAATAAAACTGAGCAGATCGCCGGAGCGCAGAAACCCTTCCTCGTCGAAAGCAGCCGCGGTTGACGCGGGATCGCGCCAGTAGCCCGGGGTAACGTTGGGGCCCCGATAACGCACCTCGAAGCTGTTGTCGTCCGGAATGAGCTTGAGTTCGACACCTGCGACCGGTATGCCGACCACCCCCGGGCCGTTTGCCTTCGCGTTGCCGAAGAGCGCAATGGGCGCGGTCTCGGTCATACCCAGGCCGCTCACGGTCAAGATCCTGTGCCCGACCGTTTCTACCGCAAGCCGTTCAAGATCGAACCAGGTTGCCGGCTGCATCGACGCTGCTGCGTACCAGAGAAACTTCAGGCGCTTGAAAAAATGCTTGCGGAATGCGCGATCGGCCTCCAGGTGGGGGATCAACAGCTCGTAGCCGCGCGGCACATTGAAGTAGATGGTCGGCGATACGCGGCGCAGTAATTCCAAACTTGCGCCAAACAGCGCGGGAGTGGGTTTGCCCGGATCGATATACAGCGTGCCGCCGTTGTGAAGAATAATGCTGAAGTTGCTGTTGCTGCCTGCAGTGTGGTTCCAGGGAGCCCAATCTACCATCACAAGTGGTTCTTCCTCGAGGCACGGCGCCACCTGCCGCTTCATCTGGGAGTTACAACAAATCATGCCATGCGTGTTGATGACGGCTTTCGGCATGCCGGTCGATCCGGAGGTAAACAGAAACTTGGCAATCGTCTCTCGACCGACTCGTGCTGCCGCCTCGCCTACTTCATCCCGATGACTGCCATCCCCCTTGAGCGACGCGAGATCTCGCACGTTCGGGGATGCTGACGCATTCCGAAGCGCTATCACCGGAATATCCAACTTGAGAGCGGATTCAATCGGCTTGCGATAAAGCACGCCATCATCAACCACGACCATTCCGGGTGTTAACAAGTCAAAAGCATAGGACAGCTTTGCGTAATCGATGGACTGGAGGGCATAGGCAGGTGCGAGAGGAGCAATGGGGATGCCGACGTAAAGCGCGGCCAACATGATTAGTGCGTGGTCAATCCCATTTGCGGCGAGAATGGCGAGGGGCCGCTCCGGACCGAGACCATAGCCGAGCAGTCCCTCGGCCAGGAGCAGAGCCGCTTCGTGAGCTTGCCGGTAAGAGATAAATCGCTCTCCAGTTCCGGTCTGCTCGACAATGAAGATGCGATCCGGCGCTTTCCGGGCCCAGCGGCCAAGCCAATCCCCCACGCGAGAGTCGTAATCGCCCAACGGTTCAACTGAGCGCATCAGCCAGTTGCCGTCGATTCGGCGCGTCAGTTCGACGTCGGGAGAGAAGAAGCGCACTGGCCGTAGGGGTAAACCGCGAAAATCCATGCTGTGGTTCAGTGTACTCAACGCGACGAGCTTAATGGATGCAACTCCTCGCTGCAAGCGGTGGGAAGCACCCTGATCTTCCCTTACAATAGGTATCTAGCATGAGTCCGCAGGCCAAACGTTCATCGATTCGCGGGAGCAAGCGTAGTGGTGGGGCGCCAGTCGAAGTCTACGACGAACCGGGCCATTTAATCCGGCGCGCTCAGCAGATAGCCGTTTCGATGTTTCACTCAACTATGGGCAATGGCGTGACGCCCATCCAATACTGCGTGCTGCGAGTTCTTCAGGAGCACCCGGGGATTGACCAGGTGACGTTGGCGAAATTTTGTGCCCTCGACACGTCAACCGCTGCGGATCTTGCAGTGCGGCTGGAAGAGCGTGGACTCGTGCGCCGAATGATGCCGATGAAGAGCAAGCGATTTCGCCTGCTTCATCTCAGTCCGGAAGGAACTGAGCTTCTCGGGAAACTTGTTCCACGCAGCACTGTTCTGGCGAGCCGCGTGCTTCGAGCACTTAATCGGGACGAGCAGAAAATCTTTATGCACCTCCTGAAGAAGTTTGTTCACTTAAACAACGACGAAAGCCGCGCGCCTCTGGATCGCGGGTTTGCTGGATCGCGAAATGGACGAAGATGAACGACGCAGTGTGAGGAGTTTCCTTCGGGTAGCGCCAAACCCGTGGCTTGACCCGATCCCGATCGGACAGGCCATATAGGAAGCCAAGCCTCGATCTGCCACCCATTCATTTGGTATCGCCTGCAGAGCCTGTTGCACGTGGGTTTATAATCTCCGCCATCATTTTTGGGGAAGGGGAATTCATGCCCCTTAAACTACCGGGCAGTTTCAGATCTCCATCGGCACAAGCTCGCCCATTCTCGAACGCATATTTCGCCCTTGCGAGAAATGCATCCAAAGCGAGGGAGACTGCGGAGGCAGTATTGTCAGCGGATCTCAGCGGTCTGCTGCTCCAAGGAGCAAAGACCCCGATCGGGAGGTATGCATGAACACGACGGTCAACACTCGATGCTTCCCGCTTCCAAGTTCTTTGAGAGTAGTCCCAGGGACCGAACAGGCGCAGGCTGCGTACCCCTATTACATGCAGTTCGCCAAGGAAGATGACGAACGCTTCTGGTTCTACAATTCCATGCACTTCCCAGAGCCGATGAGCGCTTTCGACGTCGTCACCGCGGAAGCCGCTTACTGCGCGTTAGGCGCAGCCAACACGCGGGTGCAGAGTTTGCCGACGACGCTTGGAATTGACTATCGCATCATAAACGGGCGAATTTACATCGGCGGCAACGCTGTAACGGATCCAGCGGAAATTGCGCGGCGCACACAAGAATTCCAGCAGCGGGCTTTCTATTACTACGAACACTGGGAGGAATTATTCGCACAGTGGAAGAACAAGATGTTGGGTCTGATCCGGGTAGCCGAGGCTCTGCCGAAGCTTGCGCTGCCCGAGTTTGAACCTTTGGAGCACGTCCGCAGCGGACGCGGTATTGCGTCGAATCACTACCTCCTCGACATCTACCAGAAGACCCTCGAAGGCTATTTCCGGATGTGGCACCATCATTTTGAGTTTCTGCTGCTCGGTTATGGCGCTTATCTTACCTTCTTCGATTTCTGCAAGAAGGCCTTCCCCGAAATCAGCGAACAGACCGTGGCCCGCATGGTTGCAGGCATGGAAGCGGAGATCTTTCGTCCCGACGACGAACTGAGGCGTCTCGCCAAACGCGCCATCGAACTGGGAGTCGATGGCGAGTTCCGGGAGGGCGTCGCTCCCGGCGACATCATCCATTCGCTGGAGCGTTCTAAGCCGGGTCGAAAGTGGCTCGAAGAACTGGCCGACTCCCGCGACCCCTGGTTCAACATCAATGTCGGTGACGGCTTCTACCACTACCATCGTTCCTGGAACGACGACCTCTCTATGCCGTTTGCTTCCCTGCCCGGATACATCGCGAATGTTAAAGCCGGCGAACGCATTGAGCGGCCGATCGAGAAGCTGATGGATGAACGCCAGCAGCTCATTCGCGCTTACCGCGAGCTGCTGAACAGCGATGACGAGCGTGCCGCCTATGACCAGATGATTCAACTTACCCACCGTGTGTTTCCTTACGTCGAGGGGCACAAATTCTACTGCGAGCACTGGTACACCAATCTGTTCTTCAACAAAATCCGTGAGTTCGGCGCACTTCTGGCCGAGCACGGCTTTTTCCCGGACACCGAGGACATTTTTCACCTGACGCACTATGAAGTAGAGGCGGCGATCATCGATCTCATGACCTCCTGGTCGAACGGTTCGCCCCCACGTGGCCGTGCCCGCTGGACGGCCATTGTGAATGAGCGCAAAGCGGCGATCGCGGAATGGGCCAAGCACGAAACTCCGCCCGCTCTCGGGCCTGTTCCTGATGTGATTGACGATCCCGCCATCGTCATGCTGTGGGGCATCACGCGCGAGAACCTGGATTCGTGGCTGGCAGCGGGCGAGAAGCCAGATTCCAATGAGATCAAGGGATTCGCCGCTTCGAGCGGTGTAGTGGATGGTGTGGCTCGCGTGGTGATGTCGGTGGACGAAATCGACCGACTGCGCCACGGAGACATTCTGGTCTGCCACGTTACCAACCCCAGCTGGGCGCCGGTTTTTCAGAAGATTGCGGCAGCCGTCTCCGATATCGGCGGCTCGATGAGCCACGCTGCCATCGTGGCGCGGGAATACGGCTTGCCTGCAGTAGTAGGGACAGGTACAGCTACACAGAAGATCAAAGACGGCCAGCGCATTCGCGTAGATGGCGGGCGAGGCGTGGTGACGATCCTGCTGTAGTGTTTCTTGTGCGTTTCTCTGCGTCCGTTGTGATCAATCGGATCCGGAGCACAGCGAAGACAGAGCGACGCAGCGGCGAGGCCGCACGGAGGCACATCATGAGTACATCGACCATTGCCAAAATGACGGCTCCGCCGTCGACCGCTTACAAGATCGTGGATGTACCGGAACCTTATGCCGACGTAATCAAGCGGCACGGAATACCGGGTACATTTGTCAGTTCATCGGAAAAGGAGAGTCCGTGGGTGCCGTTCGGCCCAAATGCTGCAATCCGCCATCTTCTCTTCGACACCCGACACAACATTTTCAGCAACATTTTGTGGATCAAGTCGGCTGGCGTCATTGGCACGCACAAACATCGCGGAACAGTCGTCATGGTTTGCCTCGAGGGAAGCGCTCGCTATCTCGAATACGACTGGGTCGCCGGCCCCGGAGCCTTCATCTACGAAACTCCCGGACTCGTCCATACGCTGGTGAGCGACAACCCCGAGGGAGTCAAGCTCTTTGGTTGGCTGCAGGGTCCAATTGAGTTCTACGATGACAAGGGGACGTTCGTGGAAACACTCGATGTGTGGTGGTTCATTAATCACTACGAGAGCTATTGCCGCGAGCACGGCATTCCCATTAACAAACAGCTCTACATCTGAACCGCCGCGATTGAAGAAGCAACGATTGAAACAACTACGATGCGTTCCACCGCAAACATCAGTTGGTTCGCCGATATCTCCCTCGCCGATCGTGCGACCGTCGGCGGCAAGGGCGGCTCATTGGGGGAGTTGATACGTGCCAATATTGCGGTGCCGCCGGGTTTTGTTGTAACGACACACGGGTTTGAACGTTTTCTCGCTGCACTGGAGAAGGAAAACTCGATCCGATCGCGTGTGGAGGAGCTGCACGATCTGAAAGAAATCAGCGCTTTTTCCGAACAAGTGCGGACGCGGTTCGAGAGGGCGCCTTTACCCGAGGATGTCAGCGCGGACATCGTGGCGGCGCACGCAGAGCTCTGCGGTCCGAATCTCGACTCGCCATTGGCGGTGCGGTCCTCGGCTACTGCCGAGGATTCAGAGGATGCGAGTTTCGCCGGCCTGCAAGAAACCTGCCTGTGGGTGAAAGGTGCCGAGGCGGTTCTGAAGTCTGTGCTCACTTGCTGGGCTAGTCTCTACTCTGTTGCCTCAATCTCGTATCGCCGCGAACGCGGCATGCCAGAGGAAGGAGTCGCGATCGCGGTCGTCGTTCAAAAGATGGTGGACGCCCGTTCAGCCGGAGTAATGTTCACGCGCAGCCCGCTGACCGGGGACAACTCTGTGATCACCGTTGAGGCAACTTGGGGGCTCGGATCAGCCTTGGTCAGCGGCGAGGTTACGCCTGATCGCTTTGTGATTGGCAAAATTACTGGCGAAATCTCCGTGCGGGAGATTTCCGACAAGCTGATTCAACATGTACCCGCCGAGGGCGGCGGGATTAGGCAAATAGATACACCGGAACAGCTTCGACGTGCTCCCTCGATCAGCGATCGAGAGCTGAAAGCTCTGGCGGAGATCGGCCGCAAGATCGAACGTCACTACGGGCGGCCTCAGGACATCGAGTGGGCGATTGACCGTTCTGGTGAGATCCTCTTGTTACAAAGCCGACCTGAGACCGCATGGTCCGGCAAGGATCGACCTCCGGTTGCGAAGCCGGTGGAGAACCCGCTTCTCCACGTGATGAACATTTTTGGAGGCCGCCGTTGACGCTCACGGCCAAGGACGTGGCCGAAATCATGCGCATCCTCGAGCAATCGAGCTTCGATGAATTGTCGCTCGAAATGGATGGCGTCAAATTGAAGCTGCAACGCGGGTCGGCGGTACGGGAAGCGCTCGATCCTCCGCCAGCACCATCCCTGTCGCCAACTTCGCCGGAGCCGATACCAGAGCCGCCAATCGAATCCGGTTTGTTCGACGTCCCTTCCCCTCTGGTCGGAATTTTCTATCTCGCCCCCAAGCCAGGCGAACCTCCATTCGTAGAGTTGGGGTCTAAGGTTAAGGAGGAGACAGCGATCGGAATCATCGAAGTGATGAAGCTGATGAACACGGTCCGTTCGGGTGTGAAAGGTGAGGTGGCTGAGATCCTGGTTAAGAACGGTGCGGCGGTCGAGTATGGCGAGATTCTGATGCGTGTGCGTCCCGAGGCTTGAACAGTGGCAAAGATTCAGATCGTTGAAACCTCACTCCGCGACGGCAACCAGAGCCTTTGGGCAGCACTTGGCGTTGACACGGCGAAAACTCTTACCATCGCGCCGGTCATGGACCGCGTGGGTTTTAAGGCAATCGACTTTACTACATCCACGCACATGGGAGTTGCCGTTCGCTACAAGAAGGAAGATCCTTGGGAGCGAATTCGAATGATGGCGAAGGCCACTCCGAATACACCACTGCAATTTCTCTCGACAGGTTTCCGCTTTATTTCTTGGGAAACGGCCAGCCCTGAATTCATGCAACTGGCATTCGCTACTCTGGTGAAAAACGGGATACGGCGCTTCGCGCTGGCAGATCCCATGAACAACGCCGACTCCAACGTCGCCTGTGCGCGGATGATCAAGGAGGTCGGCGGAGAATATGTCATTGCTGCTTTAGTGTTTTCCGTAAGCCCCATCCATGACGACGCGCACTACATTGAGCGTGCCCGCAAACTTGCCGCTAGTCCGGACGTGGATGCCATTTACATCAAAGACCCTGGTGGCCTTCTGACGCCGCTACGGGCCCGTGTCATGATTCCTGCGGTCAAGGCGGTGATTGGCGACAAGCCTTTGGAGTTCCACTCCCATTGCACTATCGGTCTGGGCGAGTTGGTCTACATGGATGCACCGGAGTGGGGCGTAAGCACGGTGCAGTGCGCCTCGGGTGCAGCGAGCGATGGGATATCCAATCCTCCCGCCGAGCGCGTTGTTACTAATTTGCGCGAACTCGGCCACCAGATCGATATCGACGATCAAGCTTTGGCTGAGGTTGGTCGCTATTTCACTCGCCTGGCGGAGGCGGAGGGACTTCCCGCAGGCCGCCCACAGGCTTTTGACGCCGCATACTACCATCACCAGTTGCCTGGGGGCATGACGGGCACAATGCGGCGGCACTTGGAGGAAAGCAAACTTGCACACTTGGAAGGTGCAGTGGTCGAAGAATTGGGCCGGGTCCGCCAGGAGTTAGGCTGGCCTATCGTAATGACTCCTTTTTCGCAAATGCTGTTGACTCAGGCGGTAATGAATGTGACCCGCAAGGAGCGCTATGCAGTCGTACCGGACGAAGTGATTCGCTATGCCCTTGGGCGATTCGGAAAACCCAACCTGCCGATTGCGCCCGAGGTAATGGACCACATCGATTCGTTGCCGCGGACACGCGAGCTTCGTCAGGAGCCCGTCATGCCGCCCCTTGTCGAGTTGCGCAAGCGAATCGGGCTGGGACTATGCGACGAGGAGTTCGTGCTTCGCGCCACTATGCCGGCCGAACAGGTTGACGCGATGAAGGCCGCCGGGCCAGCGGCGCAGACCTACAATCCTGACGTCGCTCCGGTGATGCTCTTACTTCGCCAGCTTGCAGCGCGCCGCGACATTGCGCGCCTCTCCGTTGAAAAGTCCGGTTTCAGGTTGGAGTTAAAAGGCACGCCAGCGTTGCGCAAAGCGACGGCATGAAAAAGAGATCGCAAGATAGCAGGAATGGGCGGCTCAAGCCTGTCGAGGGCTTGTTGTTCGATCTCGACGGGACGTTGGTCCTCAGCGACCGTTCCTTGAGCGGCTATCAGGTGCTGCCCGGTGCCGTAGAGTTGCTGAACAACTTGAAAGCCCGTGGCGTCCCATTTGTTGTGCTCACAAATGGAACAAACTATCCCGCGTCAGAACAGGCGCCGAAGCTGCGAGCACTCGGTTTGCCGATCTCGGATGATGCCTTGCTCACGCCTTCCAGCGTGGCAGCTGATCTTATGCCCCGCCGTGGCGTTAAACGCGTTCTCGTGTTAGGAACTCCCGGCGTGGGGCACGCCTTGGCGCAGACGGGGATCCAGACTGTTTTCACCCGCGACCACGGCACTGAGCAAGTCGATGCGGTTTACATCGGGTGGTACCCGGACTGCGGTATGAAAGATATCGAGGCTGCCGCGAAGGCCATCTGGAATGGCGCCGAGCTCTATGTGGCGTCCGACGTCCCCTTTTTCGCCACTGCTGGCGGCAAGAGCATGGGTTACTCCTACGCGATCTCAGCGGCGGTGCGCAGGGTCACAAATGCGCCAATGATTCTCACCGGAAAACCATCGCTGCACGCATTGAGATTCGTGGCGAAGAAACTCGGTATTCCCATGCGCAGGATCGGGGTTGTCGGAGACGATCCTCTGGTAGAGATGATCATGGCGCGGCGCGGGGGCGCCGTCGGCTTCGGAGTCACTACTGGTATCACCAAAGCATCCGATTGGATGAAGCAGCCTCCGGGCAGGAGGCCACACCGCGTCCTGCGCGGCCTGGACGAGATACTGAGGTTTCGGGGAATTTCGTAATCACCGATTGCATACAGTACCCTTCAGGTAACCAAGCTAACCCCAATCAGAGCGATAGATTGACCCGTCAATACGTCGATCCCTGTATACATTTTTCAGTTGACAGTATGCATTCGAGCATAGTAATGATCTTCGGGCATTTTTGTGGGGAACCTTTTTTCTGGGCAATCAAGTACTAGCTAGTTTCTCACCGGCGAACTCATACCTGTTGAACTGTGGGCTGCGATACCCGGTCATCGCTGTGTAGGCCGTCTTTCCGCTCGAGGATGGAAAGGATTCGCTCAGGAAGGGGATCTTATGAGAACGCGCTCGTTGGGTGTTGTTGTTTGCCTGCTTGGGTCACTGGTTTCTTCTGCTCCCTTGGCTGTCGCTCAGGCCGCCCTTACCTTCGCTCAACTGAACGGCACGGTCGTAGACCCCGGAGGACGAGCGGTGGTTAAAGCGCAGGTGGTTGTACGTGATCCCGACACCAACCAAAGCTTTCAGGCAACCACCAATGATGCAGGCTTTTTCGTGGTGCCCAACCTTCCCCCCGGGAAATACGAACTGACGGTTACCTCGAGCGGCTTCGCCACGTACAAGCAGACTGGCATTGTCCTGACCGTCGGCCAGGTTGCCACCGTGAATCCCACTTTGAAGGTGGCGTCAATTTCCGAGGTCGTTACGGTAACTACCGAAGCTCCGCTCATCGAGCCGACAAAAACCGAGATCAGTCAGGTCGTCGAAACTCAACAGATTGAGGACCTGCCTATAAGCAGCCGCGTGTTCACAGACTTTGCGCTTCTCACTCCCGGTGTTGCCACCAGCCGCACCAGCCTGGGCACAACTTTCACTGAGTTTGAGGTAACGCAGATCTCGTTTGGCGGTATGCGCTCATTCAGCAACGAGATCACGGTGGACGGGGCCGACTTTGTGAACTCCGCCAGTGGCATCCAGCGCGCCACGCCACCCCAGGAATCGGTGCAGGAGTTCCGCGTGGTGAACAACAGCTTTGGCGCGGAATATGGCCGGGCGATGGGAGGGATCGTCAACATCGTGACCAAGTCGGGCACCAACAATCTGCACGGTTCGCTCTACGAGTTTTTTCAGAACAGCGCCACCGACGCGCGCTCGCCGCTACAACCTGCGCCGCTGCCGCACGCCCTTCGGCAGAATCAGTTCGGAGCTTCGCTGGGTGGCCCCCTGGTCAAGAACAAGACTTTTTTCTACGCCAACTATGAAGGCAAACGCAGCGCGCAGTCCCCGGTCTATCCGCCTGATCTGGTCAGCAACATTTTGCTCATAGACCAGGCCAAGTCACTGATGGGGCTGGCCCCCGAGGGCTGTCTCGGTGCGGTCAGCACCTGTCTGCCGAATTTTGCCGGCAATCCGGCGAACATCACGCAGGGCCAAGCCTTCGGCTTTCTGCAAGGCTTTCTAAAAGGTGCCAACGACGACTTCGGTTTTGTCAGAATCGACCAGCAACTGACCACCAACAATCGCCTGGCTTTTCGCTACAACGTGGAGGACAGCCGATCGTCCAATGAACTGGTCGGACAAACGCTCGATGGGGGCGGGGTTGGAGTGCCCAGCGGCGGCCGCGATCTCTTCATTCGTGACCAGGCCGTGGTCGCCAGCGTGAACTCGTCATTGAGGCCCAATCTTGTC
>JASHQK010000213.1 GCA_030039195.1 Candidatus Sulfotelmatobacter sp. | reverse complement strand
GGTTTGTTCCCAATTTATCGATGCCGGTGTTTCTTGGTTAGTGGCGACGTCGACGGTCAAGTTCTCCCACTCGACAGCTTTCCTCGGGTAAAGACAGCGACTTGGCATCGAGGATCCAAAGTGGGGCATAAACAACTAAGAGTGAAGTGAAGAACACCAGAGAGGGGTGATAACTGCCCAGCCTATGGGAGATCAGTTTTTGCACTTTCCTGCCGTCAAGATTGTGGGGTCTGCCGTGTGTCTGCGTCAATAGCGACCATTCACCTATTCGTGAAGGCGTGGCAACACAAAATTAGCCGTTGAACGGCATTGTGTCTGGCGCTGATGGATTCGCGGCCAACTCGGGGAATCTGACACTCTTGCCAGTTGGAGCCGCAAAAGAACTCCTTAGAATTGAAGCGCAAGTATTGAAAGATCCTGCAGCCGAGGAGATCCGAACAAGTGATCTATGAAAGGACTTAGCCTGTTCACAATGCTGTTGGGGACCGCAGTCGCCGCCCAAGTCCGAGTCACAGAAAAACCGTGCATCAGCTTTGTACCTGAATCCACTTCAGTGACCAACACCTACGCAAAAGATCCCCTTCAATCTGCAGTGATGACGTCGGGGGATTTCGAGTTCCTCGTCGGCCTTCACGATGGTTGCTGGGCTGTACATGTGCTCTCGTTGCCAGTGACGACCGCCAAGGGCAAACGTATAGGCTTTGCAATATCTCATACGATCACAGATCCAAAGGGTGTGGAGATCGGGCATGGCTTAACTTTCGGCCCAGATTCCGACATTTTTGTACAAGCCATGCGCAAGGCTACCGCCGATGCGATCAGGAACATTCGCCAGGCGGGATCAATTTCTCAGTCCTCGGCACCGCGCTGAATTTAGCGATTGCAGGGGACGCTCAGCTCATCTGAGCGTGGTCGGCATTCGCCCCGGCCTGGTTCGGAAAAACCGAAAAGGCCCCTGGCACGGTGGCCAAGACAATGACCGGCAAGAACGAAAGTTTCGTAGGGAGAACGACCGCGTTCACGCCAACAGATAAATATCAGGACCAGCCTCATGCTGTCGCCGTCACTCGGAGCGCAACTGCGATGACGAGCATGGAAACTGACGATTCCAGTCTAAGGAGGACATAATGTCGCGCTCAAGTTGCTCAGCTATCTTCATAGTGCTACTAAGTATGAGCATCGTTTTGTCTGCGTGCTCGCGTCGCCCTAACGACGAGCAAATAGCAAAGGATGTTCAACAGAAGGCAGCGGTCGACGAGGATACAAAGGAGGCCCCCGTCCAAGTGGAAGCGAAGCAAGGCAAAGTGACCTTGACTGGGAAAGTTCGGACTCCCGCGGCGCAAAAGAAGCTCGAACTCATCGCCAACAACGAGCCGGGCAACACCGGTGTGGACGATCAAACCTCGATCGATCCCGACGCAATCGGATCGCCAGAATTGGCATCTGCTATGGCGACCGCCCCAGCACCGGTCCCGAAACCGAAGCCGCAACCGATCATCGTCCCGTCCGGAACTACGCTCACCGTGACCACAAGCCAGTCATTAAGTTCAAAGACAAGTCAGGCGGGACAGACGTTCCTTGCGACGCTCGCACAACCCATCAGTGTGGGCGGAAAGCCAGCTTTGCCGAAAGGGGCAACCGTGAGCGGAAAGGTCGTCAGCGCGAAAGCAAAGGGAAAAATAAAGGGGGAAGGCGAACTGTCTCTGACTCTCACAAGCATTTCTCTACGAGACCATACCTACGACATCTCGACGAACGTGATCAGTAATACAGCCAAAGGTAAAGGGAAGCGAACGGCCGTGACAACGGGCGGAGGAGCAGCGGGAGGGGCACTCATCGGAGGAATTGCTGGAGGCGGCAAGGGAGCAGGTATCGGTGCTTTGATAGGCGCTGGTGCAGGTCTCGTTGGAGGTGCAGCCACAGGAAACAAGCAGGTGGAAATTCCGGCAGAATCCGCTCTCAGTTTCACGCTCAGTGACCCGCTTACCCTTGCACCGCCTCCAGAATAGGCGGTCCGATGCAGCTGTTGAAGCGTGACTCCCTGTCAGCTATTCAGAAGGGATTTCAGACCAAGTGGCACTGGACTAGTCGCCCCCAATTTGTTATGGGCTGCGGCGGAGCATTGTACTGTTAATACTGCCAGCCTCAGGGTTGCGACTGTGGCTCTAAGATGGGGTCGGTGCTTCAACGAGAAGACCGGTTCCCGCAACAGGAGAAAAATTGTCCTCCGAGGTTCGCAACTCCAACGCCACGCCATGGCTTATCCCGTCGTTGTATGCAGCCGGGGCTGTCGTGTTGGGTTTTACGATTCCCCGGCTTGCATACAACTTTCTGCCTGGCTACCTCTCGACAGTCAGCATAAATGCGGCAATCGGCATTTACTCAGCGGTTGCTTCCGGTATGATCGCGCTTACCGGGATCGTCTTCTCCCTCACTTTCGTGATGGTGCAGTTCAGCGCCACGGCTTACTCCCCTCGTTTAGTTCTTTGGATTGCGCGTGACCCGGTGGTGTCTCACGCCATGGGTGTGTTTACGGCGACATTTCTGTACGCCATTGCAGCATTGGCTTGGGTCGACCGAGGCGGTTCTGGGCGGGTTCCACTCGCGGGAACGGCGCTCGTGACTGGACTTCTCATTGTTAGCGTCATCATGTTCATTGCCTTGATTCAGCGTGTGGCTATGCTCCAAGTAAACCGCATGCTTATATTCACTGCCGATCAGGGGCGCAGAATCATTGAGAATCTCTATCAGTCTCTGCACACTCCTCCGAGTCATGTTTCTGATGAAGTAGCCGGCTCGCGACAGCTCCAGACTCTTGTGCACCACGGCCGGGCAAGAATTCTCCAAGAGGTGAATATTCGCGCGCTAGTAGAAATCGCCAGTCGGAACCGTTTCACAATCGAATTGGTGGCATCCGTCGGCGATGCTGTGCTGGAGGCGACCCCAATTCTTAGAGTTCTTGGTGTGGGCGGCCCTATTTCCGAAAAGACCTTGAGATCTGAAATCAGGCTCGGAGGAGAGCGTACCTTCACACAGGATCCCAAATATGCAATCCGTTTATTGGTGGACATCGCGATCAAGGCCTTGTCGCCAGCAGTCAACGATCCCACTACTGCGGTACAAGCGCTCGACCAGATTGAAGATCTCCTGATCCGTCTTGGTCGCCGCCGTCTGGAAATCGGATCGTTTCGCGACACGGCGGGCAATCTCAGACTGCTAATGAACTTTCCAACCTGGGATGATTTTCTCTGCCTCGCCCTCGATGAGATTCGATTCTATGGCGCTACCAGCATTCAAGTAATGCGGCGTATGAAGGCTCTCGTTAATGAACTAATCTCCCTCCTGCCTGAAGAACGTCAACCCGAATTGCGTCGTTGGCAGGAGAGACTGCGGCTCACTGTTGAGCGTTCATTTGTTGATCAACTCGACAAATTGGACGCCTTCAACGAAGACCGTCAGGGCCTGGGTAGTGCTACAAGAAAGAGAGAGTAGCTAAGAACAGAGAGCCCTCAGGCAAATTACTGATCTGGTTGAGCCGAGCAGGAAAGCGTGGATCCAAGACCACGGCGAACTCGTGCGCCAATTTCGGCGCCCATCCTCCCGCAAAGAACTTCGGTGAAAGCTGCAGTTCAGCGGCGAGCTACCGGCCCCTTCAGCAACATGGCAGGCGTGTAAGCTGGGGGACCTTCCCCCTCAGGGGATGGAGGCAACCGAGCCTGCCCTCACCCTATGACTCCCAAGGATTTTCGCTGCGGATCTGTTTCCGCTGCCGTCTTGAGGCACGGCTATGCGCGATTGCTGCCGAGCAACGAACGAAGTGCTTCTCGTATGTCATACTGATTGAACTGGGGCCTCGCCGCGGAAGTGACTGGATGCTCCCCCTTAACGCGTTTCCCTACAGAAACGCGCTTGTGCATGGCTATGCGCCAAATGGCTAGGATGATGGATGCACAAAGTCAAGCTGGCGTAAGCCAGTGGTGCTTATCGGAGGCGAATACTGAGAGCTAAAATGCGAAAATATAGTTGCGCTTTTGCGGTAATGGTTCTGATCGGATCGGCAGCGGCTCAGTTGTCCTTCAAGTCCTTTACTTCGCCGGATGCGAAGTTCAGTATTATGTTTCCCGGCATACCAAGAGTCTCGCCTCCCATTGAGCAGAAGACGGATGAGGGCCAAGTTTTCACGGAACAGCATTATGTTGTGGCTGATGACGGCGCCTACATGTTGTTGACCAGCGACTATCCGTTCAGCACGGACCATTTGACGCTAAATGGAATTGCCAAGGCACAGGCGGCAGCATGCGGAGCGCCACCTGCTACTGTCCGCTCCGATAAGAACGTTCAGGGAAGGCCGGCGCTACTCTTTACCGTGACCTGTCCAAAAAGTGAAAATCATGCTGCCATTTCGCTGATAGTCCAAGCCGTGGCCGACGGAAACCGACTCTATCGCATTATGTACGGTACCAGCGAGAAATCTGATGACGACAGAGTCCTCCGCTTCCTGTTGTCGTTTCACATCAACGGAGCGGCAACGTCTTCGCCTTAGTGGAAAGCGATTCGGCTTAACTTCCGCCGCCCGTGATGCCCTTGTTGACCAGCAACCTTACCTCCGCCCGGCGATTTTGAGCACGTCCTTCTTTGGTTTCGTTAGAAGCTGCCGGGTTCGTCTCACCCAGGGCCCCGGGGGCGACGATGCGACCAACCGGAACGCCACACTCCTGAAGCAAGTAGGCGACGACGGCCTCTGCCCGCTCCTTGCTGAGTGTTTGATTGGAAGCAGCGCTGCCGCTCGAGTCCGCGAAGGCACTGACCTGAATCAGATAGGCTTTGTTCCCGGTCTCGAGCGCCTCTTTTGCGAGGGTAGCCAAAGCTTGTTTTTGCTCGTCTGAAATCGCGGACTGACCAGTCGAGAAATACACGGTCGTCTGGTCCTTGACTGAATATTGACCCATCTCACTAAACCGCTGCGAGGTGGATCGTGCCACTTCATCAATGTTCTGTTGGTTCGCGGCGATTCTTTGCTTGTTTGCTTCGATCTCCTGCTGTGACGCGGCGATGGCCGTCTGGTTTGTTGCGACGCCCTGCCGATTGGCCTCAATATTCTGAACATTCGAGGCCACTTGCTGTGAGGTTGGATTCAGGCCAGCCTGGATTACCTTTGCGAGGGTGTAATCATCCCTGTCGAAGTAGATCTGGTCGACAGTTACTTGGTTTGGGCTACCTGTTCCCCAATATTTCAGCTTCAGACCGGGGATCAACACTTCAGGGCCAACCTGTTTCCTACGTGCTCCGAGCCCCACGGAATGGTAGATTTTCGTATCAGCGGTGACTACTAGTGTGATGTCTAAATCGTCCTCGGTTTCAAGGAGCACATTGTCTCCCGACCGCCCGGTTATGACTCCTTTGCCTTTGAGCTTGTCTTGGGCCTGAGCCGATCCCAGACTCAAAAGGCACATTGCGAGAAGACTTACGGCAACGCCGACTCTTCTGCTCCTCATAATCATTTTCTCCTAATTTCGTTTTGCGTTGGCCGGGTGTTAGCTGAAACAACACCCGTGCGGATCATGCTACGGAGAATGCCATCAAGCAGAAACTGACAATGCAACCAGTAGGGCCTGTTTTGGCTCCCGATGCATGAATACAAAATGGCCGTCCCAAAACCTCCAAGACGGTGAAAAAATGTATGGCAGTGATAACTACCGATTTGAATTCCCGAAGCGCGGATGCAGCTCGCCGGGGGCAGCTTTATGACCGGACAAGGAAGAACGCCAAAAATGCACGCCTACTGGCTATCGTGAAATTACCCGTCCTGTCAATTTGAGGACCCTTGTCAGAACTGACAGGTTACGCCCGGATGAAGCTTTTCTAGAATAAGGTCCTTCGCGTGTTCTCCACATCCGGACCGTCTCTTGGAACCCTCAAGAAGACGGTCCGTTCTAATTATCCGCCAACCCAACCCTAACTTCGCCAAAGCAGGGGATGTGCCTTCGAGAACGCTTCACCGCGTAATTGGACGCCAGACTGTGCAGACGGAGGATTATCGAGCGAATCGCTCGATCTGTTTGCACGTTTGAATTCTGCTGCTTCTCTCCAAACAGGCAAGGCAGATCAAATAACCGGTGAGCAAATATTCTGTCAAACTTCCCAGTCCCTTGACGCAGGGCTTGTGTTTAGGATGCGAATCATAGAAACAGAGTCCTGTCCGCTCGCGGAGAAGCTCCATTGTGGCTGCAGCACGTACGACCCACGAGAAGAGCACCGATAGCGAGTGTGATTCGAGGACTGCAGACCGACGGAGAAAGCCAATGCGCAGAGAGATTGCTCTCATTTTGCTCGGGGTGGCGAGCTTGAATGCTGCCGGAGACAGCAAAAACGCCGGTTCAACGACGCTGAAAGACGCCCAGCCTGCAGGTGTTACCGATAAGAAACACAAGCATCAACAATTCGATCAATCATTCTCGTCGTCGGGAAGGGACTATAGCTGTCGCACTGACCCAAACGCGAAGGTAAGAGCGACCGATATACCTGTTGGAAGCTCAGTGACGTACGAAATAAAAGGCGACAAAGGCAAGCTCAAGAGTTCAGCCGGAAAAAATTTGAACTGCAAGAGTGTACGAGTTGCAAACACCGACACCACCGCGAAATGACTTCCTCGCACTAATGCTGGTACTGGAGTTCAGCCAAGCGCGCCCTGCGCAAAACAGTTAATTGTTAAAAATCTCAATTTCGTTCAAACCCCGGAAAGGGCGAACTCACGGCACAAACTTGGGTTAACTCTGCGGGTGTTGAGGAACTCTTTTCGGGGGTTTTCAGTCAGAACATGTCGCCGTGAGTTGTTGATTTCACGTTCTAGGAATCGGCAGAATTTCACGAAAAT
>JASHQK010000212.1 GCA_030039195.1 Candidatus Sulfotelmatobacter sp. | reverse complement strand
TTTTTTGCGAGTCCGCAGCGGCTGAAGCCGCGTCCTCTATACCGTTCTCTTCGGCACGCCTGAAAGGCGTACCCTGATACGAATCGATCTGCGTCCCAGCACGCCTGCGACAACGCGCGCTTGGGGTTGGCGAGGATGGACCCGACCCTTACGAAGGTCAAAATCCCGCACCCTAGCGTCGCAAACTGCGCGCCGTTAGGATGAGGTACCCGGCGTCCTCTCTGCTGTTCTCTTCGGCACGCCTGAAAGGCGTGCCCCGATACGAGTCGTTGTGCGTCCGCCGCGAACGCGAAAATCGAAGGTCAGAGTGCACACTCTGTCGCAGAAGACGCGACAAAGGTGAGGTGCACCTCGTCCTACCGAACCCTGACGTCTCAGTCTCCGGTCCCAGATAGCGAGACAGTTTGAGGGCTGTTGTTGGCGCTATCCGTCACGTTCAGCGTTGCCGTCCGCGCGCCAGTGGCCTTGGGCTTGAAGACCACGCTGATGGTGCAGGTTGATTTCGTCCCCAGGGTCGGACCGCAGGTGTGGGCCGAGACGGCGAAATCGCCTGAGTCAGTACCAGTAAATGTGAAGGTCTTGACCGTGAGGGCGGTCGACAGATTGTTCTTGAGCGTGACAATTTTCGCGGCGCTGGTTGTGCCGACGGTCTGTTCGGCATAGGTTATGGCGATTGGAGAAACAGTGGCCTGAGCCGTTGCTTGGAGCTGCCCCGTTAGGTATTGCACTCCGTTGCCCGGACGAATCGTTTGCAAAACCAGAAGTTCCGAGGGGTAACTTGTGATTACAAACGCGAACGCCTTTCCGGAGGGCTGCCCGTTCTGCGGCGGAATTGTGATGATGCCGGTCCCATTTGCATTGACGGTGTAGGTTCCGAGGAGAGTTCCGCTCTGCACTTTTGGACCTGCGACCACGTCTGTTCCCGACGTATAGACGTTTCCCGCACCATCGAAAGTCCACACTTCAACGCTGGTTTGAGTAGTCGGAGAACTCTTGGTCGACTGCATTCCGTAACTGCCATTGAGGGATTGCTTGGTCGCGGTCACGGAGGAGCCGTCAAACTCGGCAACGCCGATACCGCTCATTACCGACTCACCGAGATTACAAAACGAGCCGACGCAATCCGTTACAACCAGCTGCAGCTCGTGATTGGCAATCACCATCGCAAGCGTCAGATCCATGTCCTCGAGATCAATGGAAATTGTGCCGCTTCCTTCCGGATTGCTGGAATATGTTCCGGTGAAAGTTCCGCTGATGTTTTCCTGCGGCCCGCTGCCCCCGGAGCCCATTTCGAGCGTGTAGGGGCCGCTCACCTTCCCATCGCCATTAAAGTCCATCAGGCCCAGGATGGCTGTACCTCCCTGCGTGGCCGGATCGCTGTACGTTGAATTGATCACGAAGCCGTAAGAACCACTGGGAAGGGTCTGGGCGGCAACAGTGCCGGAGATGGCGAGCGCGATGAATAGCAACACAAACCTGGAAATGATTGTATGGAGAGGCGCCAAACAGCACTGAGCGGGCTGCAGTTTGCGAGCGGATCGCATCGGTATCTCCTCATTTGGTCCGAAATTGAAGGTCTGAACCCAGGGCCCGACAGCAACGCGGACAGGAAAATTCGAACTACAAGGGGGGAGCTCTTCCGGGCGCCGGAACTATACCCAAGCCGAAAAAGGGTGTCAAGGCGAAGTTTTTTGCGGAGTCTGCAGCGGCTGAAGCCGCGTCCTCTCTGCTGTTCTGTTCGGCACGCCTGGAAGGCGTGACCTGATACGAATCGTCGGGCTCCGCGCAAGAGGGTCGAAAGTTGAAATCCTCACCCTCGCCACGCAAAACGACGGTTACGGGTGAACCACCTGCGGAGCTGCGCTCCGCCGGACAGCCGAGGGCGGCCGTCCCCACACAAGCAAAGTCAAAATTCCGCCCACCGCGCGCGCATACCCGCTTGTACATCCCCTTCGGTACCGTGGTAATACCTTGGCGGGCAGGGGAAGATACGGTCTCGGAGTTCCGCTTCGAGATCCGATGGCTGAATTCGAGAGTGCCCAACAGATCGAGCCGTCAAACGGGAAATCCGGCAGTGTTTCGGAGCCGGCCGCGCCGTCAGCGACCAACGAGTCCAATGCCGTATGCGAAAGCTGGCAGTATGCGATCCAGGGCGTGCTGGCGTTTGTGATGTTTCTGGGCGCGTTGGCCATGGTGCAGTATTACCGGCCGGTGGCAAAGCAGGCCTCTCCTGCCGACGATTTGCAAAAACAAGTGCATGAGCTGACGGCGGAGATCGAGCAGCTCAAGCAAGAGCAGGCCATGCCGGCGACGGTGCTGAGCCGGTACCGCAATTCCATCGGCTATGTTTATGGGGTGTACGATGTGGGATTTCCGAATCAGCGTCCGGCGATCCGGGCGCGGTCGTCGGGCACGGCATTTCTGGTCGGCAAAGGTCTGCTGGCCACCAATCGCCATATTGCTGAGCCATGGTACGGAGACACAGAGTCGGAAGCGATGATCGAGCGCGGAGCGGAGGGATCGCTGGAGACGCTGGTAATTTTCTTCCCCGGCTCGCCCACGCCGGTGAATGTTGGCGCGGCGGCGATTTCGAAAACCGCGGACCTGGCGATCCTGAAAGTTCAGAATCTCGAGTCAGTGCGCGGATTGCCGATCCTGCCGCTGGCGAAATCGGCCAGCACACCCGGAGAGCACGTGACCGTGGTGGGATATCCGATGGGCATTGCGGGGATGGTGGCAAAATCTCCCTCGGCGATTTATGACCGGCTGGCGTATCGGCACAATGACATCAGCGCGGCGAGCGAACTGGCGGCGCTGTCGCTGATTCGTCCGTCGGCGACGTGGGGACATCTGGGCGACGTGGTCGGCGACAAGCTGATATACGACGCGACCACGGCGCATGGCGGAAGCGGCGGGCCGGTATTCAATTCTTCGGGCGAAGTGATTGGAGTGAATTCCGCCTTCATGGACGGATTCAGCGGAGGCACGATCGGCATTTCCATTGGCGCGCTCGGTCCGCTGCTGGAGCAGGCGCAGAACTCACGCTGAGCCGAACTCGCAGTTGAGAAAAAACGCGCCAAATCAGTATCCTAAATTCATTCACCACTAAGGACACTAAGGGGACACGAAGCCTGTAAAGCTGGCTTCGTTGGAGTGGCTTTGTAGCTTCTGCGGAGGACATCACCACCAGATCAGCTGACCCAATCGAGAAACTTGTACCACAGGCCGGCCAGCGGCAGGAACCAGGGCTTGCCGTTGTACAAGCCGAAAGGCGCGCCGGGAAAGGGAATGCCGATGAAGGGATTCTCCGGTTTGCCGCCGGCGATGAGTTCGGCGATTTTCCGCCCTTGATAGGTAGCCATGGCGACGCCGTGCCCGGCGTATCCGACGGCGTAGTAGATGCCGTCGAGCTCGCCGGCGTGGGGCATGATGTCGAAGGCGAAATCGAGCGTGCCTCCCCAAACGTAGTCGACTTTGGCGTGGGCGAGCTGGGGATAGACTTCGATCATGCCGCGGCGCAGAAGATCGGCACTGCGGCGGATGGTCTGGTCGTTTTCCGGGAAGAATGCGGCGCGTCCGCCAAAGAGCATGCGTCGGTCGGGCGTGAGGCGGTAATAGTAAAGATAATTTTTCGAGTCGTAGATCATGCGGTTGCGCGGGCTGAGCTCGCGGGCCAGCGCGTCGGGCAGCACTTCGGTCGTGATAATGAAGGATCCGATGGGAATGATTTTCTTCTGCAAGGCGGGAGTGGCGGGGCCGGTGTAGCCGCTGGTGCCGACGAAGACGTCGCGCGCCCAGAGCGGCCCGCGAGAAGTCGAGAGCTGCCATCCTGCGTCGCCGTTGCGTGGTTCGCGGGCGATCGAGTGCACGCGCGCATGCTCGAGGATCTGCGCGCCGGCCTGGTTGGCGGCGCGGGCGAGGCCGGCAACGTAGCGCGCGGGATTGCATCCGGCGCTGACCTCGTCGACCATGCCGCCGTAATAAATGGATGAGCCAATTTCGCTGGGCAGATCGCTTTTCTGGACGACGCGCAGGGTGTGATTGAACTCGCGGGCAATGACCTCGGCCTGGCGCGCGTAATCGGCAAAATGTTTTTGCTTGCATGCGACTTCGAGATGTCCGCAGCGGGCAAAGTTGCAGTCGATACCTTCTTCGCGCACGATCTGCTCGACGCAGTCGATCGAGGCCAGGGACGCGGCATACATGCGCTGGGTGCGTTCGCGTCCGTACATGGAAATTAATTTGTTGACCCCGAGCTTCATGCCGGTGAGGACCATGCCTCCATTGCGGGAGCTGGCGCCCCAGCCGATGGTCTCGGATTCGAGCACGGCGACGCTGGCGCCGCGTTTGGCCAGCGTGCGCGCGGCGGAGAGGCCGGTGAATCCGGAGCCGATCACGGCAACGTCGACGCGATCGGGCATGTCGGCAGCGGTGCCGGCGGGTATTTCGGCAGTGGTGAGCCAGTAGTTTTGTTCGAGCATGTGTCTCAGCGCCTGAGGCGCGGAAAATTATGCTGCGCTTTCGGCATCGCTCAACAGGCTGCGCGGACAAATTCTCAAACACAGCAAGAAGCATGCCTCAGGCGCTAAAGGGCCAATGCATTCTCAACGGCGTGGCGGCACGAGTGAACTCGTGCCCTTCCCGGGTAGGGTAGCTCCCATGTCTCGCAAAAACGGCGAGACCCTTCGACTTCGCTCAGGGCAGGCTATGGGGCACCCCACTGTGCTTTTGTTTTTCCGCAACCGCTGAAGCGATGCCCTGATACGAAGCAGTTGTTCATTCCTTTCCAGATCCCGAGCTGATAGGAAGCGAGCGCGGAAGCGACCGGTTTCGGCGGACCGAGCATTCTAGCGCGACCGCGTTCCAGTGGTACATGGACTTTCGGGGACGCTCCTCCTCGCGAACACACTTTCGATTCCACCTCGGTAATCTTGTTTGGGGTTACTGGCGGCCCTAGTCTGAACGGGCATGGATTTGCGCTGCCTCGTCTTTACGACCGACGATGCTGCCGGACCGCCTATCTGCCAAGCACTGGCAGAGCTGGGCGGCGAGGCCGATCACTGTTCGGATGCCGCCGCCGCGATTGGGAGAGCGGCCAGCGAGGTGTTTCAGATTGTCATTGCCGACTGGGACGAGCAACCCAACGCAGAATACCTGTTGAAAGCGGCGCGCGCCCGCAAGCCTGCGGAGCGGCCGCTCACGCTGGCCATTGTGAGCGATGATGCGAGCGTACCCAAGGCGCTGCAATCGGGAGCGAACTCGGTTCTGCGCAAGCCGCTTCTGCTGAATCAAGTGAAAGACACGCTGGAGACTGCGCGTGCGCTGCTCAAGGCCAAGCAGGACTCGGCTGCAGGGGCGAGTGCGAGCGTCGTGGCTGGGAATCCTTCGCCGACTTCGGTGGCAGGCTTGCCGGGCAACGAAGCCCACTTGCGCGCGGGGGACTTCCTGACTTCGGCGCGTCCCACGCCCAGCGCGCAATTCGATACGGAAGCCGAGCTGCAGAAAGAAATGGAGCGCACCACGGCGGCGGTTGATCCGCTGAAAGAACTGGAGCCGATGGCTGCCGCGGTGACCGCCGAGCCGCCGGAAGCGAAAGCGGCGCCAATGCCGCCGCCCGCTGCTCCGCAATCGGATGAGCGCCGCGGGCTGCAGTGGTATTTGAACCAGCGCGCCACAAGTTTGCCCTCGACTCCTTCGGTTCCGATGCCTGCGCCTCCACCGCCGCAGAGACCGGAGCTGATGGGATACGATCAGATGGCGGCAGAGCCGGCCCCTGCGCCTGCGAGTTTCGAACCGCCGCCACCGCCCCCGCCCCCGCCACCAGTGCCGGCCATGGTGCAGCAGCGAGAGCAGAAAGCGGAAGCGGAACTGTTTTCTTACATCACGCAGGGCAGCGAGGCGACGGGAGATTCGGAAAGAACCAGCGGCAGCCATTTTCGTCTGGGCAAGCGAGCCATTCTGTTCGCAGTCGTGCTGGCGGCGGGTGCGATGGTGGCTGCGCCACAAGCGCCGTGGCATTCCGCCGCGCGTCGGGAATGGGCGCGCGGGCAGCGTGCGCTGCATGCCTGGCTGAATCCGCAGCCGGTCGAGCCTGCGCAGGCTCCAGAAACGCATGAGAACTTTGCCCAGGCCGGAGACGAATACAAGCTGCCGGTCGCCGAGAATATTCCCGACGCCACCACCGATCCCTCGCAGATTCGCGTAACGCCGGTGATCGACCCGACGGCGAAGAAGACGGATAATGCGGGAGCCGACCAGAATTCGGATGGGACGAGCGCGAACCCGGGCGACGCGACACAGCCAGCCGCGCCGACTGGGACGGTTCCAGCGAACGCCGCGCAGCCGGCGGCGGCAAGCGGAACTGGTTCCGCGCCAGCGAACTCTGCGGCGACGGGATCGCCGACCGCGACGCCGCCATCGGCACAGCCGGTGGCGAATTCGCCGGCTGGTACTGCGGCACCCGCAGTGAAACCGCCAAGCGTGGTCCCGGCCGCGCCAACGCAATCTGTTTCGGCGCAGGCGCCGCAGCCTGCCGCCGCGAACCCGCCAGCCGTCCGGCAACAATCGCAGAAGCCGAGTGCGGGGGTCCTGGTTGCGACCGCAACGCCGATTCCCCCGAGTTTGAGGACCCAGATGGCGCCCCCAGCACTGGAGGCCGCTATCAATAAGGCTCCCGATAGCGGGCTGCCTTCGATCGAGCCGGTTGCGGTTTCCGAAGCGGCCGAGCGCGCGCTGGTCGCGGCGCAGACGGCGATCGCGTATCCGGACAATGCCAAGGGACAGCAAGGCACGGTTGTTCTGCAGTTGCTGATCGGCCGCGATGGCACGGTGCAGGACGCGAAGTTTCTGCAGGGATCACTGGCCTTCGCCCGCGCCGCCATCGATGGCGTGAAAGCGTGGAAATTTAAACCGTACCTGATGAATGGCCGGCCCGTGTCGGTGCAAACGCAACTGACGCTGAGTTTCCGGCCGGGACAATAGCAGCGCCTGAAGGCGCGGAGAACGTGTGCGGCCCTTTTGGCATCGCTGAAGCGATGGCCCTGACACGAACCTTCCCCGAAGGCGACGCTGAGGCGGATTGGGCAGGATTGGCGGCATCCCGTAGGCGATACCCTGATACGAGGCAAGGGGCAGCCAGCGCGCCGTATAAGTTCCAATTCCACAGAGTGTTCCGTCCGTGGGGCGGTGGCGCATGCCGTCCGTAACCGAAAGGGCACAAATTTGAGCAGCCAGCCGCTCCGAATTCGCATCTACCGGATATAATGAGAAGAGTCCCAGCGGAAGTTTCCCCTTCCAGAAGACGGTCAAACTGATGTCCATGAAAACCAAAGCAGCGATACTTGTCACCTCGTTCGCAGTACTCGTGTTCGTCGTTATCGGTTCGATGGGAGGCGTGCATGCCTCCAACAACGACGGCGCTTACCGTCAACTCGAGGTTTACAGCGAAGTGCTCTCGCGCGTGCAGAGCGAATATGTCGAAGAGCCGAACATTCCCAAGGTGACGGACGGCGCCTTGCACGGCCTGCTGGAGTCGCTCGACTCCAACTCCAGCTATCTGACGCCCGATGACTACAAGGCATTCAAAGACCACAAGAGCCAGGGCAAGGGCGACATCGGCGCGGTGGTTTCGAAGCGCTTCGGCTACGCCGATGTGGTCGCGGTGCTGCCCGATTCGCCCGCGGAAAAAGCTGGCATTGAACAGACCGACATCTTCGAAAAGATTGAAGGCAAGAGCACGCGCGACATGTCGCTGCAGGAAATTCGCAATGCTCTCTCCGGCGCTCCGGGCACGAGCTTGAACGCGGAAGTCGTCCACGGACGCCAGCCGGCCGAACCGGAGAAGATTTCGATCACGCGGGCGATCGTCCCCATTCCTGCGGTTGCGGACAAAATGATGGAAGCGGATATCGGCTACGTGAAGGCCGAAGCGCTGACCAAGGGGAAAGCGCAGGATATTTCGGCCAAGATCAAGGCGCTGGAAAAAGCGGGGGCGAAGAAAATCCTGCTCGACCTGCGCAACTGCGCCGAAGGGGACGAGAGTGAAGGCATCGCGGTGGCGAACCTGTTCCTGAATCATGGCACGATCACGTATCTGCAGGGGCAGAAGTTCCCGCGGCAAACGTTCAACGCGGATCCGGCGAAAGCGATCACCAACCTGCCGGTTGCTCTTCTGGTGAATCGAGGTACGTCGGGGGCGGCTGAAATTGTGGCGTCCGCGATACTTGAAAACGCCCGCGGAGATGTGGTCGGCGACAAGACGTTCGGTGATGGATCGGTGGCCAAGACTTTTGAATTGCCGGATGGCGGGGCGCTGATTCTTTCGATCGCGAAATACTATTCTCCCAGCGGCAAGGCCATTCAGGATGCGGCCGTCACGCCGAACGTGCTCGTGGCCGATCAGAACGACAATTTCGTTCCGGACGATGATTCCGACGGTGCGCCCCAGGACCAAGCCCAGCCGCAGAATACGGTCGACGACCAGCTCAACAAGGCGGTGGAAGTGCTGAAGAGCCGGTCGAGCTAGCCTTCCGCGGGACCTGGACATCTAACGGCTCGGTGATCCGATCGGGCGACTAGCCACCAAGGGCGAAAGCCTTCTCTCTTTAGATTGATCCCCGGTGCGCCTGAAGGCGCGCCCTGATGCGGGTTTCTGCGACCGCCCTCAGATGAGGACAGCACAGGATCTCTGTTATCTCTCTTCTATCGTAGGCATAGTGCTATCCTGAGCTTTCACCTTCATGAGGTCGCTCTACGAAGATCTGCCCGACGTGGAAATCGGCGGGCGCAAGCTGGTGGGCCGCGTCCTGTTTGGACTGCTGGTGCTGCTTTCGGCTCTGATCGGAGCCACGGCCGGCCTGGTGCTGGTCTACACGACCGATCTGCCGCAGATCGATGCGCTGGAGGCGTACCGGCCCAGCTCGATCACCGAAATTTACGACGATCACGGACGCGTGGTGGGATCGTTTGCGCTGCAGCGGCGCGTAGTCGCGAGTTACGATGATTTCCCGCCGGTGCTGCGCGACGCCCTGGTCTCCATCGAAGACAAAGATTTCTACCGCCATTCCGGCATCAATTTCTGGCGCATCGTGGGCGCGGCTTATCGCGACATCGAATCGGGCGGCAAGGTGCAAGGCGCGTCCACGCTCACGATGCAGCTGGCGCGCAATCTTTTTCTTTCGCCCGACCGCTCCTTTCACCGCAAGGTGCAGGAGGCGATGCTGGCGATTCAGATCGAGCGCCACTTCACCAAGCCGCAAATTTTCACTCTTTACGCCAACCAGATTTTTCTTGGCCATGGGGTTTACGGATTCGAAGCCGCGTCCGAGTATTACTTCAGCAAGCCGGCCAAGCAACTCACGCTCGATGAAGCTGCGATGCTCGCGGGATTGCCCAAGGGCCCGGGCGTGTATTCGCCGATCAATCATCCCGACCGCGCCGTGAAGCGACGGAATCTGGTGATCAATGCCATGCTCGAAGACGGCAAGATCACGGCAGCACAGGCCGAGGCCGCGCGGAATGCCCCGCTCGTCCTGCATCTGGCGCACGATCCCAATTCGCTCTCACCTTATTTTGTCGAGGAAATCCGGCGCTATCTGGAAGCGAAATACGGTGCCGATCAGGTACACGAAGGCGGCCTGAAAGTCTATACGTCGCTCGATGTCGATATGCAGAAAGCCGCGAATCAAGCGGTGCTCGACGGCGTGGCTGCGTACGAGCGCCGTCACGGATGGAAAGGCCATCTGGAAAACATCTCCGACGAAGGCGTCCCGCTAGAAAAATATTCGCATCCTGACTGGGACGATGAGTCCGAGGTCGGCGGATACGTGCACGCGCTGGTCACCGCGGCGGGTCCGGGAATCGCCACGCTGAAGTTCGGCCGCTACACCGCGGCGCTCGGACAAGCCGACGTCGTGTGGACCGGACAGAAGATTGCCAACATTCTCAAGACGGGCGACATTTGCTACGTGAAGATCTTGTCGCTGGGCGCGAACGGGGCAGCGAAGGTGAGCCTGGAACAGGATTCGGGCACACAGGGAGCGCTGCTCGCGATCGACAACACCACGGGCGGCATCAAAGCTCTGGTCGGCGGACGCGACTTCAACGATTCGAAATTCGATCGCGCCACGCAGGCCCTGCGCCAGGTCGGCTCGTCGTTCAAGCCCTACGTGTACACGACGGTGATCGACCAGGGCGCGACGCCCGACGATACCATCCTGGACGAGCCGGTGAGTTTCGAAACTCCCTCTGGTCCGTACTCGCCGCACAACTACGACGAAAAATTTGAAGGTATCATCACTCTGCGGCGCGCGCTGGCGCAGTCGCGCAACATTCCGGCGCTGAAACTCGCCAACAAAGTCGGGATCAAAGAAGTCATCGATTACGCGGCGCGCTTCGGCATCACCGCCAAGCTGCCGCCGTATTTGCCGGTGGCGCTGGGATCGGCGGAGATCACTCTGCTGGAGCAGACTTCCGCTTATAGCGTGTTTCCCAACGATGGCGTGCGCATCATTCCGCGCTACATCACGCGCGTCACCGATTATGAAGGGCGCGTGATGGAAGAGGATTTTCCCGAAGTCAAAGATGTGATCGGCGAGCGCACCGCGCGGATCATGACCTCGATGCTGCGGGAAGTGGTTCTTCACGGGACGGGAATCGCGGCTGCGAAACTGCCGTTCCCGGTTGCGGGCAAGACGGGAACGACCAATGATTTCACCGACGCCTGGTTTGTGGGATTTTCTGCGACGATGACCTGCGGCGTTTGGGTCGGCTATGACGAGAAGAAATCTCTCGGCGCAAAGGAGACCGGCGCGCGCGCGGCGCTGCCGATCTGGATGAACTTCATGAGTGCGGCCATGGCGGGAAAAGATCCGGGGCAGTTCGAGCCTCCGCCGGCGATGGTGCACTCTGTAGCCCAAAAACTCGACACGCCCGACAACGCACCGGAAACTGATGAGTCGCACTAAGGAGCGCTCACCCCGGTGGACCGTCGCCTCCACCGTCTCTGCGCGCGAGATCCCCATTCGACGCGGTCGTTGCGCTCCCTTGCTCAGGGCAGGCTCTTGCCCCGCTGGTAAGAGGCGTGGGGCTTCGGGATGACTCCTTGTTCATTTCCGCTTGCAGTCCACTAGAATGGCGACCACCAGAAAGGGAGCATCCGTGAACAAACTGCTGCTCATTCTCACGCTGGCGATATCTGCCGTCGCACAAACGAAACCCGCGAGCACCGAAGCGACCACCGCCATCACCGCCGTTCTTCGCGCGCAGCAAGACGCTTGGAACCGTCACGACCTCGAAGCCTTCATGGCCGGATATTGGAATTCTCCCGAGCTGACCTTCTTTTCCGGCGGCCACGAAAATCGCGGATGGCAGCAGGCCCTCGACCACTACCGCGCGACCTACACCGGCCCGGGCCATGAGATGGGAAAACTGGAATTCGCGAATCTGCGCGTCGAGTTACTCGGACCCGATGCGGCTTTTGTCCGGGGCGAATATCACCTGACGATGCCCGACGGGAAAACTCCTCACGGCCTGTTCACGCTGGTGTTTCGCAAATTTCCTGAGGGATGGAAAATCATCCACGACCACAGCTCCGCCGCGGAATAGCGGGATGGCGACCGTAGGTCGGCGAAGCGCGGGCGAAGCGGGAGTGATTCGCTGATTACCGATGCGCAATGCCGAGGCGCTTAGCCATTTCGTCGTAAAGAAATCCCTTGCCGACGCGGTAGGGCTGGACCCATTCGCCATCGATGACGAATTGCGGAACGGAGCGCTTGCCGGTGTTGCGGACAACTTCGTCGGCGGCGCCGGGCGTGGTTTCGATATCGATTTCGCGGTAGGGGATTTTGTGCTTGTCGAGGAAGCGCTTGGCCTCGCGGCAATCGGGACACCAGAAGGAAGAGTAGAGGATGAGTTGCATGGGAAGGATTGTACGTGACAGCGCATCAGCTGAGCTTTAGAGCCTGGAGCTGCAGCCTGATCCTCTGAGGAGTTTTCTTCTTGATGACGATGTTTATCTCGCCACTGGGGGCCTCGATCGTGAGCGGTAGATCCATTTGCATGCCGGAAGTTTTCCGACGCCGCCTGGCCTTTCCCGAAATGAGTTCCACAGAGTCGGTCGCGGCGTATGGTACGACGAGCCCGAATTCTCGATACGCCAGGACGATGGTTCGGAAGCTCGGCATCGCGCCTGACCGCAAGTATTTCTGCAGTCCGCCCCGATCCACGCCCAAT
>JASHQK010000014.1 GCA_030039195.1 Candidatus Sulfotelmatobacter sp. | reverse complement strand
GCCGAGTTCATCAAGCACCTCAACCGCGGCAAGCAGGTGCTCCACGACAAGCCGATTTACATGGAGGATGACCGCAACGGGGTCCACATGGAGATCGGGTTGCAGTACAACGACGGATATTCCGAGACGATTTTCAGTTTCGCCAACAACATCAACACGGTTGATGGCGGCACGCATCTTTCCGGCTTCCGCACGGCGCTGACGCGCACGATTAACTACGCGGGCCAGCAGATGGGCCTGTTCAAAGATGTGAAAGAAAATCTGACGGGCGACGACGTGCGCGAAGGTCTGGTTGCGGTGATCAGCGTGAAGCTGCCGCAGCCGCAATTTGAAGGACAGACCAAGGGGAAACTGAATTCTGATATTGCCGGCACGGTGATGTCGTTCGTGAACGAACGGCTGGGCGCATTTTTCGAGCAGAATTCGACGGTCGCGAAAAAGATCATCAACAAGGCCGTCGATGCGGCGCGGGCGCGTGAAGCGGCGCGCAAAGCTCGCGATCTCACGCGACGCAAGGGCGCACTCGATTCCGGAGGACTGCCGGGCAAGCTGGCGGACTGTTCGGAGCGCGATCCGAATCGTTGCGAGTTGTTTCTGGTCGAGGGCGAGTCGGCAGGCGGAACGGCGAAGCAGGGACGCGACCGGCGCTTTCAGGCGATTCTGCCACTCAAGGGAAAAATTCTGAACGTCGAGAAGGCGCGCTACGACAAGATGCTGGCACACGAAGAAATTCGTGCCATGATCACCGCGCTTGGGACAGGCATCGCAAAAGACGACTTCGATCCGAGCAAGCTGCGCTATGGCAAGATCATTCTGATGACCGACGCTGACGTGGATGGAAGTCACATCCGCACGCTGCTGCTGACATTTTTCTTCCGCCACATGCAGGATCTGATCAAGCGCAACAACGTGTACATTGCGCAGCCGCCGCTCTATTCGGTCAAGAAAGGCAAGTCGCAGCAATACATCAAGAACGACGATGAGTTCGACAAGGTCATGCTGAAGCGCGCGGCCGATGGTCTCGTTGTTCGGTATGGCGAGGGCGCGGCGAAGCTGGAAGGCTCCGCGCTGTCGAAGTTCATGACGGTGCTGCGCGAGTATCTGGGATATTTCGACAAGGTCGATAAGCGATTGCGCGATGAGAGCGTGACCGAACTGCTGTCGAAGCTTGATTTTTCGAAGAAGGCAGATTTCGAGGGCGAGAAGAAAGAAGCTCCGAAGAAAATTGAGAAGCTCGAGAAGGAACTCAAGAAGCTGCAGAAGGATCGCGGCTTCAAGAGCGTCGAGTCGCGATTCGATGAAGAGCACAATTTGTGGGAAGTCGCGGTCGTCAGTTCGCATGGCGCGGAACACGTCATCAATTGGGAGCTGGCGTCCACGCCGGAGTGCCGCCAGATGATCGCGAAGTATAAGCAGATTGAGCCGTACATGGAACCTCCGTTTGTGGTGGAGGCCGCGGTGAAAGCTGCGCCTTCCAACGGCGGCGGTGAGGCAGAAGACGGCGAAGCCACGGAGAAAGCCGAAGAGAAGAAAACAGCGAAGGCTGCGGCCAAGAAAATCGCGATCGAGCCGGTCGAGAAATCGAATGCGCGCGATCTGTTCGATTTCGTGAAAAAAGAAGGCTCGCGCGGATACGACATCCAGCGTTACAAAGGTCTGGGCGAGATGACGGCTCCGCAATTGTGGGAGACGACGATGGATCCGGAGCGGCGGACGCTGCTTTCGGTGAAGCTCGAAGACATCGCCGAGACGGAAACGATCTTTACGACGCTGATGGGCGAGGACGTCGAGGCGCGGAGGAAGTTCATCGAAGACAATGCGCTGGATGTGAAGAATCTGGACATCTAATCTGTTCGGTACTTCTTTCGCCGTGTGTTTGTTCTGATTACGCTGTGGCGTCCGCTGTCGCGGACTCGGTTCGATTAATTTCTGTCTTCCCGGCACTCCCGTGCCGGGCTTTCCCACGTCGCCGCTACGCGGCTGATGCTTGCTTATCCCGCCGACTATGCTCCCCCGCGAATTCCGTAAAGGCACCATTGCAGGCCTCTTTCCTTTCCAGACACCCGCGCATTTAGAATTCGCGCGATGATGATTCACTGCTCTCTTGTGCTTGCGATCTTTTTGTCGGCATCCGGCTGGGCTCAGTCTCCTGCAAATATTCCCGCGCCCACGCCGGCGATGGGCTGGAACAGCTGGGATTCTTACGGCACGACTGTCCGTGAGGAGCAGGTCAAAGCCAATGCGGACTGGATGGCCGCGCATCTGGCGAAGTATGGATGGCAATACATTGTTGCCGACATTCAGTGGTACGAACCGAATGCGCAGGGCCACGACTACAAGCCCGGTGCGCCGCTCACGATGGATGAATATGGCCGGCTCATGCCTGCCGTGAATCGGTTTCCGTCGGCCGCGAACGGCGCGGGGTTCAAGCCGCTAGCGGATTACATTCACAGCAAGGGATTGAAATTCGGCATACACATCATGCGCGGCATTCCGCGGCAGGCGGTCGAAAAGAATCTTCCGATCAAGGGCACGTCATTTCACGCCGCCGATGTTGCAGACAAAGAAAATGGCTGTCGCTGGAATCCGGATATGTGGGGCGTGGATACGACCAAGCCGGGCGCCCAGGCTTACTACGATTCGATTGCCGAGTTGTATGCGTCGTGGGGAGTGGACTTCATCAAGGCCGATGATATGGGAAGTCATCTATATCAGCCGGCGGAGATCAAGGCGCTCAGCCTTGCGATTCGCAAGACGGGACGGCCGATGGTGCTGAGCATTTCGCCAGGGCCAGCGCCGATTTCCGAAGTCGAATTTCTTGAGAAGTACGCGCAGATGTGGCGCATCTCCGACGACTTCTGGGATGACTGGAAGCTCTTGCGGAAGCAGTTCGACTACATGCGCGATTGGGCACCGTTTGTGGGCAAGAATGACACGTGGCCCGACGCCGACATGCTGCCGTTAGGCAAGCTCCGGGTGATGAACGTCGAAGGTGGAGGCGCGCCGACGAAATTTAGTCCCGATGAGCAGCAGACGGTGATGACGCTGTGGAGCATCTTTCGTTCGCCGCTGATCTTTGGTGGCGATCTGCCGTCGAATGACGCCGCAACGACGGCGCTGATCACGAATGAGGAAGTGCTGGATGTGGATCAGCACAGCAGTGGTGGGCATGAGTCTCTGGATCGTCTTGGCATTCGTGTCTGGGTCGGGAATGGGGCGGAAGCAGGAGAATATTATGTCGCGGTTTTCAACCTCAATGATGACGGCGTTTTCAACGCGACTTGGCCGTGGCTCGACATCGGGGTCTTTGGAGTCGTCAAAGATGTTCGGGACTTGTGGACACACGAGTCTGTGGACCAAACCAACGGTCTGAAGTTCAGGCTTCGCCCGCATGCCTGCGCCCTCTACCGTGTCGTAACCGCTACTCCCTGACCCGCTTTCATTCCCGCTTGTCATGTTGAGGACCGTGCTGTTTGCGAACCGAAGGAACCTTTTCATTCTGGCAGGAACTGCATGGGTCCTTCGCCACAAGAGGCGCGGCTCAGGATGACAAGCGTGAGAGTTATCGGCTACTTCAGTCCTTCCACCAGATACAAATCCGCCAGCATGCGGTGATAGCCGAAGACACAGGTTTTCGCGTCGGGTGTCATGAGGATGGGGCCGATGTTTTCCACACCGGCGGGATCGTAGGGCATGAGTTCTTTCCAGAGCGCGCGCTTGCCGGTATCGATTTCGAGATGATAGACGCGGGCGGGGAGTTCGCCCGGCTGATAGATATAAAGGCCGCGGCCGCCGGTGTCGAAGGTGATGGGCAGCTCGCCGGGATTCAGTCCCGGGATCAGTTTCGGATCGCCCCCCGCTGTGGGATACAAATATCCATGCTTGTCGGGGCCAATGGCGGCAATTTCGTTTGAATCCGGCGATATGGCAAACGAGATGCCGTTGACACCTTCCTGAGAAATCGGTTTCGATACGCCAGTTGCCAGATCGTAGACGTAGAAGCGCACGCCTTTACCGGGTTCGTCGCCGGTAAAGAGAATGCGTTTGCCGTCGGGAAACCAATGGGCCCAGCTGTGATTGATGTTGTCTTTGGTCAGGTCTTTCGGTTCGCCCGCGCCTGTGGGGAGAAGTCTGAATTGCGAGGGCGATTCCTGGCTCTGGGCAATGGCCCATTTTCCATCGGGCGAGAGCGCAACCGCACCACCTTCGCCCAGAAGAACTGCAGGAGAGCCATCGGTCTTGCGAATGTAAACGGCGTAAGTCAGGCCGCTCGATTTCGAGTAATCCAGAGCGCCCCCACCGCCCTCCTCATCGAAAAGAAGGGTTTTGCCGTCGGCTGAGAGTTCGGCGGGATAGGTGTAATCGAGCCAGGAAAGTTCGTGCTGCTTGGAATCGTTGCCGGAAACGCCGAGCAATTCGCGGCGCCAATCGGCACGCACGAGCAACACGCGGCCGTCTTTCGCAATATCGAGCAGTATGAGCGCGCCCGGCAGACGGGCGACGATGCGCTGCTCGCCGTCAAGCGTGACGGCGTAGAGTGTGCGATCCGTACCGTAGCGGCCAGCGGTAAACCATATCTCCTTGCCGCTTGGAGCCCAAGCGACTCCCTGAATGGTGAACCACTGTGAGGTCAGTTCCTTTTTGTGGCCGGCCATATCGACGACGGCAAGCGACCCAGAGTCGTCTCCTTGCAAAGGATGGTCGGCAAAGGCGATGAGGTCTCCTTTCGGAGATACGCGGGGATGGCTGATCCAGCCGCCGGTCTGGTAGAGCGGCTTGTCGATGGGATATTCGAGGCGGTTGCGCCCACCGAAATCGCGAACCACGGCGAGCTCACCACCGGGTCCCCAATCCGCCCACTGCACCTGCTCCAGAATCTCACGCGGCGCGCCGCCGGAAAGCGGAGCGCGGGCGAGCGTTCCCATGCTGACCCAGGTCCCGACGGCTTTACTGTTGAGCAAAACCGCCATTTCCGCGGTCGCCGACACCGACATCAGCTGCGTGTGACTGAGGCCCATAGAGCGGGACTCAGGAGCTTCCGGACGGGCTGTGAAAACGTCCGTCGGATTGCCCTGCCATGCGGCGCTGTAAAGAATGGTCTGCCCATCGGGAGCAAAACGGGCCGTGCGAATGCTGCCACGGCGGAACGTCAGCTGGCGAAACAACGGAGGCTGAGCCGGTGGGGACGTGAAGAGCAGCTTTCCGGCATAAAGTCCCGCTGCCGCTGCGATCAGCATGGCGGCGCAGAGCGCATAGATTCGGGCAGAGCGCTTTGTCTCCGATTTCGGCGCCGGAGTGACTGCGACCGGCACGCTTCCCGAGGAAATCGGCTGAGCGGGCTCGACCGTTGCAGAAGAGCGAGAAGAATCGATGGTCCGCTTCAGGCGTTTGAGATCGGCGCGCAATTCGGCGGCGCTCTGGCAACGCAGGTCGCGATCTTTCTCGAGCGACTTTGTGATGATCTCTTCGAGCTTTGGCGGCAGCTCAGGATTAAGCCGACCCGGAGGCGATGGAACACGGTTCAGAATAGCTTCCGTGATGACAGCCGAGGTTTCTCCGCGAAAGGGCAGAACGCCCGTGGCCATTTCGTAGAGAACGACGCCAAAGGAGAAAAGATCGGTGCGGCCGTCAAGGTCCTTGCCGCGCAACTGCTCAGGCGACATGTACGAAACAGTCCCGACCGCCGTGCCGGGGCTGGTCAGGTCGAGGCTGGTCGCTTCGGCAACCGTTTGCGAATCGCCGCTGGTGGGCTTGGCAAGCCGGGAGATCTTTGCGAGTCCGAAATCGAGAATTTTGGCGTGGCCGCGATCGGTGACAAAAATGTTGGCCGGCTTGATGTCGCGGTGCACGATGCCTTTTGCGTGCGCGGCATCAAGGGCGTCGGCGACTTCGATCGCGATCGTCAGCAGCAAATCCATGTCGAGCGGTTTGCTGTGGATCAGGTGCATCAGCGTCTCGCCGGTAAGGCACTCCATCACGAGGAAGAGGTGGCCTTGGTGCTCGCCGATTTCGTGAATGGTGCAGATGTTGGGATGGTTTAAGGCTGAGGCGGCGCGGGCTTCGCGACGGAAACGCTCGAGAGCTTGCGGGTCCTGCGACAAATCGTCGGGAAGAAATTTCAGCGCTACAAAGCGGCCGAGCAGAGTGTCTTCGGCCTTGTAAACCACCCCCATGCCACCACCGCCGAGGAGTTCGGTGATCCGATAGTGGGAGACGGTTTGACCGAGCATGAGCGGTTCTAGGTTGAACTTGAGGCCCCGGGGGAAAGGCCGGAACATCTTAGGTGGGAAGGGTGGGTGGCGTCAACGGCTGTTCTGGGTCCGGTGCTTCCGGGTTCGCCTTCTCGCCGCGGAGGACACGTGAGATGCCCCGCACGATGCGGCGCATGGGGAGCTCGCCAGAGGGATCGGCGACGAAGATTTCGCCGGTGCGGCTGCTGCGGTAGTACCAGCGTTTGAGCAACGCGATGTGCTCCATGGTTTCGAGCGCCGATTTCTCTTTCGCTGGCTCCACGGATGCGAGTGCGTCTTGCACTCGCGATTCCATGGACTGCGATTTAGTGTGGTCCGCAGGCTCAATGGGAAATGTCAGCGGCCCGGAAATTCGACCGGCATCGACGCGGAAAAAGGCCACGCAATTGGTGAGATGGTTGGGTTGAATCATTAGCGCAGAGAGGCGATCGAGGCGTTGAATGATCTCCGGCAATTGGCTCACCACCGGCTTCAGTTTTTCCAGGCGGACGTGGATGGCGGCCGCATCTTCAAAGGCTAAATTGCTCGACGCGGTTTCTCGCTCGGAGGTGAGCTCGCGGACCAGGGCGTCGCCGCCGGAATCGAGGTAGGCCTGTACGCGTTGGACCTCCCTCGAATACTCTTCGTCGGTGCATCCCTTGAAACATGGAGCCAGGCACATTTTCATCTCGGAGTAAATGCAGCCGGGAAACTTGGGATCGGGATGCAGATCGTCGACGCAGCGGCGCATTTTGAAAAAATCGAGCGAGTCGTTCATGAATTTCTCGGCGGCCACACGCGAAACAAACGGGCCGTAGTAAAGGGAGCGGCCGTGGAGTTTCCCAAGGCGCGTGGTCACGGAAGCACGCGGATATTCGTTCTCCAGATGTAGCTTGATGAAAGGCGCGAACCGGAAACGGAGGCGCTTTGAATATGTGTTTGGAAATGTAGGGCGCAGGACTCTGTACAGCAGGAATCCGGATTCGAAGTCCGATCCAGTGGGCGTGTATTCGATGAAGCGGACGCGATCGCGCAGGTTCAGTTTCTTTGTCCGCTCGGTGACGGGACCGAGAAGCCGCTGGATGCGACGGCGTAGATTGGCTGTCTTGCTGACATAGGGCTGGGCGTTGCTATCTTCTCCGCGCAGAAGGAACACAGCCGGCGCCGCGGGGAGAGCAGAAAAACTTTCCGCATCCCGCTCGGGCGTGAATTCGAGGCGCTCAGTTAGCACAGTTTGATTCTAGAGGGATTTCACCACGGAGACACGGAGGCACGGAGAAATTCGATAATCGAGAGCCAAGCCTTTCACTGTATGCAGATCCTCTGCGCGCGAGGTCCCCATTCGACTCCACCTCGCGATTGCTCGGTGTTCGCTCAGGGCAGGCTCTCGCTGCGCCTGGAAAAAACGGCTTCGCTCGGGACGACGCAATCGAATTTTCATCCGTGCGAATCCGCGTTGATCCGCGGCTGAGGAAGTTATCGGAAGCTGGCGCTGCGGTATTTCTGGCGGAAATCGGCGCCGTCGAGGGTGATGATGCGACACATTTCGTGCAGGCGCGAGCGCATGCGTTCTCCGATCCGGTCGCCGAGGGTTTCGGCACGCGTTGCAGCGCGCGCGGGCGAGAGCGAGTTGCCAACGCCGGCCGAGGGTTGATCGTCGAAATTCGTGGTGATGATCGTGATGCGGTTGTCGTTGTACCGCGTGTTCAGGATCAGGCTGACGGTGTCCCAAACCCATTCGGTGGGCTTAACAGCACCGAGTTCGTCAAGAACGAGAACGTCGGTTTCGAAAACAGGGCGAAGGACGTCCAGTTCTGTTGTCTGCACGGTCGCGTTGTATGAGTTCTGGATTTCCTTGAGCAACTCGCGATAGTCGTAAAACAGGCAGGGAACACCGCGGTTGAGAATCAACTCCTTCATAATTCCAACGGCAAGGTGCGTTTTGCCGGTCCCGATTTTGCCGATGATCAGTAGTCCCTTGTCGCCGTGGGGATCGCATTTCTTCGCGAAATTCGAGGCCAGGAAATGCGCTTCAACGAGAGAGGCATGGGTTCCGGGGAAGTCAGTATCGTAGTTGGCCAGTTCGCAGTGCTCATAGCGGCGCGGAATGCGGGCTGCGGCGAGCAAAGATTGTGTACGTGCTCGCTGCTGACAGTCGCAGCGGGTGACGCGGCGCTCGGTTTTGCCCGAGCCGGTGGCGAGGCCGTCAACGGCTTTCCAGCCGGTCCCAGCGCAGAGCGGACAGATTTCTGTAGGAGCCTTGATCACCTTCATTGTCCAGTCATCAGAACTTTGTAGCGATCGGTATTCAATAGAGCTTAGGTGGACGTCTGTAACCAGACCGTGACGTCCGCCGAAGGCGGACTCGGTTCGTGCCGTCTCCTCCTTCCCGGCACTGCCGTGCCGGGCTTTCACATACCGCCGCGTCGCGGCTGAATGCCGAGTGCTGACTCAAGAGTGCTGTGTTTCGACTTTGCACCCGCGAGCGCGTTTTGCGCAAGCCGGAACGGCTGGCACCCTGTGTACATCCTGTGAACGTTGGCATTGGTTTGTGGACGGCGTAGGAAAATCGCCCTCCCAAGTCGAAAAGCCGCGTCGACAGCCTCAGCCAGGGGCGTAGAGGTTCGAAACAGGCTTCCGGCGCGGATTTTCACAGTTGACAATCGCCGCAGAGAGAGGAAAATACGAAACGGTCAGGTTTCCCAACTCAGCCCAGCCAGGGCCCTCCCTGTTTTCGGCTGGGAATGAAAAGAGACCTGCGAGGAGAAACTATGAATAAAGCCGATCTGGTGGACAAGATCGCAGGTGCTTGCGAGATCAGCAAAGCGCAAGCCACGACTGCCATCGACACAGCCGTGGACAGCATAACGTCTGCCCTCCGCAAAGGAGATCGAGTGGCATTGATAGGTTTCGGCACCTTCTCAGTGTCGCAAAGAAAAGCCCGGAACGGTCGCAATCCGCAGACCGGTGCCACGATCAAAATTGCCGCCCGTAAAGTCGCGAAGTTTACCCCTGGGGCCGAACTCAAGAAGGCCGTCAACAAGAAATAGCCTGCAATTTCTGTCACCAAACGGCAGGGGGTCGGCCCTGCCGTTTTTCTTTTGTTCATCCCAGCGGCGAACAATGTGTCCCCACGTTTCGTGCGGATACAGATTTTTCGACAGCGCCGTTCATTCTGGGCTGGGAGTACGGGTTTAAACTCATGTCAGCATCGATCGCGATCCGTCGGTGCCTCACAAGCGGAAGACGGTCGCAGAAAGGGCGTCATCTCTCATTCAAATTATGCAAGCAAAACGATTCGCGGTTTTAGCTATCGTAATTTTCTGGCTTTCCTCGTTGCTTGCCGCGGCGCAGACGCCGGCGAAAGGCGCCGATGCCGAAGGGCATCCATGGTGGCAGCATGCCGTGTTCTACGAGATCTATCCGCGCAGTTTTGCCGACAGCAACAATGATGGCGTCGGTGACTTAAACGGCATCGCGTCGAAGCTGGATTATCTGAAGGCGCTGGGCGTGGACGCGATCTGGATCACGCCTTGTTTCCCTTCCCCGCAAGTCGATTTTGGATATGACGTTTCCGACTACGAGAACATCGATCCCATGTACGGAACGCTGGCGGATTTCGACCGGCTTGAACAGGAGGCCAGCCAACGCGGGATTCACATCATTCTTGATTTCGTGATAAATCACACTTCCGACCAACACCCGTGGTTTCTGGATTCACGGTCTTCGCGAACCTCGGCGCACCGCGACTGGTACATCTGGCGCGACGGCAAGGGGCCCGGACAGCCGCCCAATAACTGGATTTCGAGCTTCGGCGGATCGGCGTGGACCTGGGATCGCAAGACAAAGCAGTACTACTATCACTTCTTCTACCCGCAGCAGCCCGACCTGAATTGGCGCAATCCGGCGGTGAAAGACGCGATGTTTGATGTGACCCGCTTCTGGTACAAGCGCGGAGTTTCAGGATTCCGCCTCGATGCGGTCGACACGCTGTTCGAAGATCCCAATCTTCACGACAATCCCGTAGTGGCCGGCAAGGATGCATACGGCGATCCGAACGAAGTAAACAAGTACAACGACAACCTTCCTGAAGTCCACGACGTGCTACGCGGATTGCGCGAGGTGTCAGATGAATACAACGGAGTACTCATCGGAGAGACATGGACCGACAACATTGAGGAGCTGAATCGTTACTATGGCCACGATCACGATGAACTGCAGTTGCCCATGGATTTTCTCTTCACGATGGTGAACAAGCTCTCGCCGGCCGAATTTCGCAAGCAGATCGCCGCGGTTAATTCAGCCTCGGGCTGGCCGACCTTTGTGATCAGCAATCACGACATCGTTCGTTCGTATGACCGTTATGGTGACGGCAAACACGACGATCAGATTGCAAAACTGATGGCGGGGCTCTATCTGACGTTGCGGGGAACGCCGATCATCTATTACGGCGAGGAAATCGGGATGAAGACCACGCCGCCCACGCGGCGAGAAGATGTAAAAGATCCCATGGGCCGCAGCGGGTGGCCGAAAGAAAAAGGACGCGACGGCGAACGCACTCCCATGCAATGGGATGACAGCGTCAATGCTGGATTCTCGAAGGCGGAGCCATGGCTTCCGGTGCCTCCTACGTACAAAACACATAATGTCGCGGACGAATTGAAGGATCCGAACTCGGTTCTGTCGTTCTATAAGAAAGTGCTGGCTTTGCGCCACACGAATGAGGCCCTGCTCGACGGCAGCTACGTTCCTCTTAATGAGAGTGATCAGAAAGTACTCTCGTATCTGCGTCTGTACAAAGACCAAGGCGTGCTGGTGGTGCTGAACATGTCGGGAGTCTGGCAGAAGGTAGGGTTCGACTTGAATAAGCACGGCTTTACGTCGGCGGAGAGTCTGGTTTCGACTGAGAAATCTTCGATACACCGCGGTAGCGGCGGCGGAAATGTGGTTACCCTGGGGCCGTTCGGAGTATTCATCGGAGAACTCGGAAAGTGATTGGGACGGACGATCACTCCCCGCTGAGGATTCTCCAAGCTTCACGGCCGCTCACGACTACTTTTTGGACTCCTTGTACGGCGTTGAGGTACTGCGCGCGCTCGAAAGCGGCGGGGTCGGGACAGTGGATCTGGCTGAGGCGCCCTTTCATCTCGGCGACGGAAGCGTACCCTCGCCTTTCCATCCAGTGGCGCAGGTCGTTCTCAACCGTTTCTAAGTGGCTGACCCCGTGACGCAAGAGCGCGGAACACATCATGGTCACGTCTGCGCCGACCAGCAGCAGTTTCACAACGTCTTCTGCGGAATGAACTCCGCCCGATGCCGCCAGACTCTTAGGAATCCGGCCAAAGAGCATGCCAATCCAGGTCAGCGGAAGGCGCAATGCCTGTGAGGTACTCAGCAACACGGTGGGCTGGATTTCAAGCGAATCCAGGTTCACGTCGGGCTGATAAAAGCGATTGAACAGGACAAAGCCATCTGTGCCGGCATCAGCAAATCGCCGGGCCATGTGCGAGAGGCTGGTGAAAAAGGGAGTCAGCTTGATCGCGACCGGAATCCGCAGCACGGGCTTGACCGTGCGGACGATTTCCACGTATCCATCCTCTAGTTCGGCACCGCTGGTCTCCGCCTGAGTCGGAACCTGATAGAGATTGAGTTCGAGAGCGTTCACTTCGGCCTGCTCGATTTGTCGGGCATATTCCAGCCATCCATTCAGGGTCGTGGCACCGAGACTGGCGATCAGCGGCACAGTGACTGCTTCTTTGGCACGATGCAGCAGGCTGAGGTAGCGATCAAGAGCGGGCCGGCTGCCGCCGGAAGCGCCGTCTTCTTCGAAGACGGAGTGAAAAACGATGGCCGACGCTCCATGGTCTTCCAGACTGCGAATATTGTCGAGGTCTTGGGTAAGCGGGGAGGCTGACGAAACCAGCGGGGTTGCGAGTTTCAGTCCGAGATAAGTGGTAGAAAGATCAGGCATGGTGAGCCTTTCGCGAATGAGCCGAATTGTCGCTCCGGCCGGGCTTTCTGGGCCGGCCTGCCATTCGGCAAATTTAGGTCATCATACCCACCCGTGCAAAGGGCACGTCTGTGAGTACAATCACAGCGTTAGAATAGGCGAGGACAGATCATGCACGAACTATCGATTGCGATGGGCATTGTCGATGCGGCTCTGGAAGAAGCCCGGCAGCGCGCCGTGCATGTCACGGCAGTGCATCTGCGACTGGGCGCGCTCTCCGGCGTCGTGAAGGACGCGCTGCTTTTTTCTTACGAAGTGGCCTGTCAGGATACGGCGCTGGAGGGATCGCAGTTGATGGTGGAAGAAGTCCCGGTGATTGTGTTCTGTCCGCAATGCAACGAACGGCGAACCTTGCCATCAGTGCAGCTGTTTGCATGTCCGGAATGTGGAGCATTAACGGGCCAAATTGTTCAGGGCAAAGAACTGGAAGTGTTTGCGCTGGAGGTCGAAGATAAAGATCCAGAGGCGGGAAAATTTGATACGCCGCAACTGCGCAGCGAAGAGGTAGAGCGATGAGTGAACCCCGTTTGGTCGAAGTGCGCCGCAATGTCCTGAAGCAGAATGACGTGATTGCGCGTGGGTTGCGGGAACGGTTCCGCGAATCTGGCGTGTTCGTCGTGAGCCTGGTTTCGAGTCCGGGATCAGGCAAAACTACATTTCTCGAGCGCACCCTGACCGAGTTGCGGCCGCGCTATCGAGTGGCGGCGCTGGTGGGAGACCTGGCCACGGAAAATGATGCGGTGCGGCTGGCGCGCAGCAAGGCTCCGGTCAAGCAGATCACTACCGGAACTCTGTGCCATTTGGAAGCGGCCATGGTCGAGAACGCGCTTCAGGGCTGGGATCTGCGCAACCTGGACTTTCTGTTCATTGAAAACGTGGGAAATCTGGTGTGTCCTTCGTCGTACGATTTGGGAGAAAACATGCGGCTGGTGCTGATGTCAGTGACGGAGGGGGAAGACAAGCCGCTGAAATATCCGACCATTTTTAATAGCGCCGATATCGCCGTGGTTACGAAAAACGATCTCTCGTCTGCGGTCGAGTTCGATTGGAATGCCGCGGAAAAGAGCATTCAATCGGTGCGGCCGGGGATGAGGGTCTTTCGCCTCTCCGCCAAAACCGGGGAAGGCATGAGCGAATACCTGGAGTTCCTTTCCCGGCAACTCGCCGAACAGCGAGCCGTTGCGCAGACCTAGACGGGATTGGTGTTCGCCGCGGTAATCCCCAGCGTAGCTTTGTTCCTCATTTCATAACGCTGGAAGCGGAGCCGTATGGCGCCCCGGTCCATCCCACCTAAAAAACCGATTTTTTAGGGGCAGAAATTCTGTCCGGCGAAAAAGAAAAAGCGCCAATCGCGGTGCCTGCGATGCTATGATGGCGGCAATTCCGGGAAATTTCCCGGGATTCCGGTACCGAACTCATGGCGATCACAGGCCCGAATAATTCCGCAACAACAACTTCGGCAGCGGCGCCCACGCAAAGCTACGGAGCGCCGCTGGCAACAGTGACCACGTTGTTTTTCATGTGGGGATTTCTGACCTGCCTCAACGACATTCTGGTCCCGCATCTGAAGCCGATTTTTGACTTGAACTATACGCGGGTGATGTTGATTCAGTTCGCGTTTTTCGGAGGCTACTTCCTCTTCTCCATACCTTCGGCAAGGATCATCGATTGGATCGGCTATCAGAGATCGATGGTCGTGGGATTGCTTACGATGGGTGTGGGAGCGTTCCTTTTTGTTCCGGCGGCGAGCGTCCCATCGTATGGGCTTTTTCTCGGGGCGCTCATCGTTCTCGCAGCCGGTATCACTTGCTTGCAAGTGGCGGCAAACCCCTATGTGACTGTTCTAGGAAATCCTGAGACGGCTTCGAGTCGGCTCAATTTGACGCAGGCATTCAATTCTTTGGGAACATTCCTGGCTCCTTTTTTCGGTGGCCTTTTCATTCTTAGCGCGGAGCCGAAAACTATCGCTGAGATTCGCGCCCTGGCGCCGCAAGCTTTGCAGGCTTATCGCTTGCAAGAAGCGGCAACCGTGAAGACACCCTACATCGGGTTGGGCATTGCGCTCGTTGTCCTCGCGATTGCGATCGGAAGTTTCAAGTTGCCCAAGATCGAGGCCGCACAACGCAAGGTCGGCGAAAAAGTAAACGATTCGATCTGGAAGCACCCGAATCTGATTTTCGGCGCGATTGCGATTTTCGTGTACGTGGGAGCGGAAGTTTCCATCGGCAGCTTTCTGGTGAATTATTTCCACGAGCCGAACATTGGAGCGTTGTCCCAAAAACTGGCGGCAAGTTTTGTCGCCTTCTATTGGGGCGGCGCCATGCTCGGACGGTTTATCGGATCGAGTTTCCTGAGCGGCGCGAAAGCGAGATATATGGGCTTGGCTGCGGCCGTCTGTGTAGCCCTGATTTTGTTGTCGTATCCGATAGCGGGAGCGCTGCCATCTCGATATCAACCGTCCGTGCCGAATCTCACATTCTTGGCGTGGCTGGTGGTTGCGGGCCGGCCTTTATTTGTGCTGGTGGCAATAGCGACGGCTCTGGTGGCGCTCGCCGCCGTGGTGCGAGGCGGACAGGTAACGGCAGGGACGGGACCACTGCTGGCGCTCTGCGCCATTTCCACGAGCGCACTAGTGGCGGTTTCGATGCTTGGTTCTGGCCACCTTGCGATGTGGAGCATCATTTTGGTGGGCTTCTTCAATTCGATCATGTTCCCCAGCATCTTTACGCTGGGCGTAGCCGAACTTGGGCCGCTCACAGGAGACGGTTCGGGAATCCTGATCATGGCAATCGTGGGCGGAGCGATCATCCCGGTAGCACAGGGCGCGATTGCCGATCGCATCGGGATACATCACGCATTCTTCCTGCCGGTCATCTGTTATCTCTACATTCTCTTTTTCGCGCTGAGCGGATCGAAACCGAACAGCCTGCGCTACGGGAAAGAATGAATTTTTTCGCCACTACTGCGGGAACGTTTACGACTGGAGAATGGCCCGGATTGGTGGCACGCAAACTTTGGAAGTGATATAAGACCCACCGTGCAGGTCGGGAGGTCTTAAGAGATCAAGACCATCATGACGCCGATCAAGAAAGCAGGCCAGAAGTCCGGCGTGATCACGCTGAAAGCAGTTGCGCAGTATGTAGGGCTTACCCCGGGAACAGTTTCTGCCGTTCTCAATAACGCGCCCTCGGCGCGCTCGATTCCGCAGGAAACCAAGAACCGAATACACGCCGCCGCCAAGCAGCTGAACTATCGCCCGAATTTTTTTGCGCGCACGCTGCGCAATAAGCGCACCTACACCATCGGCGTCATTGCCGAAGAAATTGGCGATTCTTACGGGTCCGCCGTTATCAGCGGCATTGAACAGCATCTGAGAAAGAACGGCTATTTTTTCCTGACGGTTGCTCATCGCCACGACACGGAGCTGCTGAGCCGATACTCGCAAATGCTCTCTGAGCGGGGAGTCGAAGGCATCATCACGGTGGATACGAAAGTGCAGGAGAGTCCGACGCTCCCTACGGTCGCGGTGGCCGGCCACAAGAAATTGAAGGACGTTACGAATATCGTCCTCGATCACGATCGTGCCGCGGTTCTGGCGCTGAACCACCTGAAAAGTCTCAATCACGAGCACATCGCCTTCATGAAGGGAAGCCCGTTGAGCTCTGATTCCGAGGAGCGCTGGGCGAGTATCTGCCGAATCGCTGCCCAGATGGGGATTAAGATTGATCCCGCCTTGATCTCACAGATTGACAAGGAAGACCCCACTCCAATGGTTGGGTATCCGCTGGTGAAGGAGTTGTTGGCACGCAAAGTTCCTTTTACCGCGTTGTTCGCTTACAACGACATTTCTGCGATCGGAGCGATCCGGGCTCTGCAGGAAGAAGGACTCCGTGTTCCGCAGGACGTCTCGGTCATAGGGTTTGACGACATTCCGGGAGCTGCTTTTCACATGCCGAGTCTGACAACGGTGCGGCAGCCACTGGCGAGGATGGGCGAGGTGGCGGCACAGAGCTTGCTGGAACGGATCGAGGGCAAGAAGGAATTTCCCTCAGAAATTGCGATTGAACCCGAACTCGTGGTGCGCGAGTCGACCGGACCTGCTCCAGGCTAACCGCTCTCCAGCTCTTGTGTCTGCAAGTCGGAATTATTTCTCCCGTCAAAGTCCTCCATGCCCTCCGAAACGGCGCAAACGGCTAGTTCGGCAAGAGTTGTAACTCTCGCTGCCAACGCGTCTTTTGTTCCCATCGGCGTCGTGACCGTGCTTCTAAGTCCCATGCTGCCGATGCTTTCGGCGCGGTGGTCGCTCGACTATGCTCAGGCGGGCACGCTGTTCACGGCTCAATTTCTGGCTTCCACGGTGGCTGTGAGCTTGTCGGGTCTGCTGGTGGCGCGCTATGGATTCCGCTTTGCCATAAATGCAGGGCTGCTGCTGACTGCGGCCAGTACGGCTATGCTGCTTGCCGGATCGCGCACTGTCGGCACCGTTTGCATTGCCGGCTACGGAGCCGGTTCCGGGCTTGCGGTTCCCGCGGCCAATCTGCTGGTCGCAGAATTGAATCCGAAGCGAAGCAGTTCCGCGCTGAACGTTCTGAATTTTTCCTGGAGCGCCGGCGCGGTCGTATGTCCATTTCTGGTTGCGGCGGCGGAGAAGGCGCATCTTCTAGGGTTGTTGCTGGAGTGCATTGCCGGATTCTCGTTGCTGGTGATGATATGGATTGCGTTTCTGCCGTTCGGCACATCGGAAACGGCTGCAAGAAAAATTGCGGAGCGCAAGAAGGTCGACGCGGATTGGCCGCGGCGTTCTTTGCCGGCGCTCATCGCATTGTTCTTTCTCTATGTTGGAACCGAGAGTGCCTTCGGAGGATGGTTGGCCTCCTACGCAACCAGCCTGAAAACCATGCCGCCAGTCGTTGCGGTCATGACTCCCGCTTTTTTTTATGCGTCGTTGATGGTGGGCAGGCTGTTGGCACCGGCTGCTCTCGGAAAGGTCGATGAGGTTCGACTGGTAAGGATCGGGCTGTTGCTGGCCTGCGCAGGAATGGCGGGAGTTGCGCGATCGCATCACGTGGCCGCGATCGCCGTGAGCGCGAGTGCGGCCGGGCTAGGCCTTTCGAGCGTATATCCGATCACGATTGCCTTCCTCTCACGGGAGTTTGGTACCGCAGCCGCGCGCGTCGGGTCGCTCGCCTTCATGATGTCGAATCTTGGAGGCGCTTGCCTCCCATGGCTGGTCGGTGTTTGCTCGACGCATTTCGGTAAACTCGGTATCGGACTGTCGATCCCTCTGCTTGGAAGTGTTGCCATGTTGGCGCTGTATTTGCCAGCCTGGTGGTCCACGACGCCGGAAGTGATTTAGCGTGCTGTTTGCCCTACCCCATAATGGCTCTTCGTTTTGCACTTACCCGCGCAGCATGCGGGCCGTCAATCGCGAGAGTCGCACGAGTCGGTAGAGCGGAAATAACGAAGCAGGAAGCCGGACCATACTCCATTCGCTCGGCCCGGGCGTTAGCACGAGCCGCGACAGGAAGCGCAATCGGTCGGAACGCCGCTCGCGCAAGCGCATCATCAGGCGAAAGTACGAGACGGATTCCACGCTGAATCCAGATTCGCGGCAGAGGTGCTGCTCAACATCTGACACCAGATTCGGTTCCAATTTTTTCTCAGCCAGCCAGTTTTGCGCTTTGACCGGAATCGCCGTGCCGAGCAGGCGATTCGCCAAAAGCAGGGAGATATGCACGATATCCGTAATCCCAAGCTCTCGTGCCTGGGATGCAATCCAATCCCAATCGAGCGACGGCAGCGTGATGAGTCGCGCGAGGTCGCAAATCCAGATGAGGCGTCCCCAGACGTGTTTGGCGGCATGTACTGACAGAATCAGCAATAAATCGCCGGGAGACGGCGTCTTCATAGTTTGACCAGCAACTGTGGCCGCGACACCTCGTTCGAAGATTTTTTCCATTTCGAAGGCGACCGTATAAAATCTCGGCAGAATCGCCCACTGCACTTCGAGAACGTTACGTCCTGCGGATCCGTCGAACACGGTCTCGTATCCGGATTTCAGATAAGCGCGTTGCTGCATTTCTGAGAGCCGCGCATGCGGAGTGTAGCCGAGTTTTGCCAAGGAGTCTTCGACGCGGCGCAATTCGTCCCGACGAACCAGCAAATCGATATCGCCCGCCTGCCGCAGCGCGATGTCGCCGTAGAGATACTCGGCCAACGCCAGGCCCTTGTAGGGCATGACATCGAAATCGAAGTCGGAGAGATGACGCAAGATGCGAATCAGTTCGCGCGACAGCAGCAGAGCCTTATGAAGATTTGTCTGGTTGTTTTGTTCCAGCAAACGCATTTCTTCGGCGGGAATGGCATCTGGAATTGAATGGAGGGCCTGGGACAGGAGCGGCTGCACCCCATGCCGCTCGGCCAAGGCAAACAGACTTGGCCACGGGACGGGGGACTGCAATTTCGATCGAAGTTGAGGCAGCTTGGCTTCGGCCGGGAGCGTAGAACACGCGGTGAGCAGAACGGACCACTCCGGTTCTAGCTTGGCGGGAATGCGTGACATGAATTTGCCACGGTCAATTCGGCGGTACTATGCCGAAACCTGAGCCATCGTGGGCAGCACCCGGATTTGCACCAGGTCGGGCGAAGCCCGCCGTTTTGCCAGCATGTTCGCTGAGGGCACGCCGGTCCGAGCAAACGACTTCTCGCAATCCTGCGACGATGGGCCGCGCATGTTTCCCTCCATAAATGCCAACCCAGGGCACCGCGTGCAGTTCGAGACATGCGTGCAGTGGCTGCAGGTCGAGAGATCTTTGACCCGGATCGAACGCACTTCGTTCATCTGATCCGAGTGCCGCCAGATGTCGACAAAGCGTTGCCGCCGCACATTGCCGGTGGGAAGCGGAAATTGCACACACGGATAGACGTCGCCATAGGGCGAAACGTAGCAGGCCGTGTGCCCCGCGCTACACGGCATCGACTCCAATTCGTCCTCGCCCGCGGGGGCGGCAATGGCGCAGAACTCCTCCACATCTCCCACGAGTTCCGGATCGCGAAATACGTGCTGCAGACCACCGTCGGAAATCCCGAGGCTCAGTGGGGCGCGGTTGCCATCCATCATGGGCGTGACCGTCGGGTCCATGGTGCATTTAACGCCCAGTTCCGCAGCCAGCGCGCGCACGCCCGGATAATCCTGCAGGTTCTGAGTCATGAGCACGTTGGCGACCACGACCTTCAAGCCCTGTGACTTCAGAAAGCGGATCGCGTCCACAGACCGCTCTAGCGAGCCGGGAAGCAGGGTGATGCCATCGTGAACCTCGGGCCGATGGGAGTAGATGCTGATTTGGACGGACTCGACAGCGAGTTCCTTAAGGCGACGAGCTTCGCGTTCGCGGATCGGCACCCCGTTGGTCTTAAGCTTCACGCAGAACGAAAGCCTGCGGGCATGTTCAAGGATTTCGAAGAAGTCCTTGCGCACGAAGATTTCGCCACCGCTGAGCGTCAGGATGAACACACCGGCTTCCGCCATCTCGTTGAGCAGGTGCTTGATCTCCGCAGTGGTCATCTCGCCGTGATCGTCGTGGTCGAGATAACAATGCAGGCAGCGCTCATTACAGCGATAGGTGAGATCAAGTTGGACACTGAGCGGAATGTTCAGGCGCAGTGCCTTCGCGGTCATTTCCTCGAGAAGCCCACTCATCGGCCTGCTCCGGCACTCGGGCGCACGATCGGTTGATCGGAAAGCTGCAGGATTTCATGCGCGGCAAGATCTCGGGCCAAGGCCTCCGCATCCTGCAAGGCGACGGCACGTTCGACCTCGAAGTCACCACAGATTTTGCGGTCAACAATTTCATCCAGTGGAGTTACGCCGTCGGCGGCTTGCCAGAGGATGGTCGCCGTTTTGTTGAGCGTGAACAGAGTCGAATCGCGCCCCGACATGATCATCATTTCGCCGTCAAGACTCCGGGCCGCTACTCGCGGGTCGCGCGCCATGTAAAGCCTGCTCATCCGATTAGCTCCCAGACTCGAGAATCGGGCACGAAGGTCAATCGTGAAACCGGTATCCGGCTCACGAATTCAAACGCGGAGTGGAAGGTGGCCCTAACGAGCTCTTCATCTTCGGCAAAGAAGAGAATATTCGACAGGAGCGACCGAGCAGCCTCACCCGCCGGAACGGCGTCGATTCGATTCTCTGGGCCTTGCGCCAGCAAGTACAGAGTCTGAATCGGGGCGGAGACATTCTCGCCAAGTTTGGCTAGCTCGCCGGCAAAGGGCGTCCCAAAGGCGACGTATCTGTCGCCGCATTTGCGGACGTAGGAGATTTCGTCGGTCAGCAAAGTAACATCCGGAGGCGCCAGCCGCGAGATCGTAGTTTTTCCCGCGCCCGAAACGCCCGCAAATAAGAATGCACGGCCGTGGCGGATGGCGCTGGCCGAGTGCAAAAGAAATCCGTTCTGGGGGGCGAGCACGAGCGTGTGCACGATGCGCAACACGGAATCGATGGAGTACGGATTGGCCGACTGCCGAATCCAGCCGCGCCGTGATGCCGGCTCCCACTCCGCATGAAAGTCTCCGCGAACCAGTTTCCATCGACCAGCGTCGTGTGTGACTCGCACATCCGCAGCCGGATTCATTCCCGTGGACTGGACGATTTCAACATCGAGTTCAACCTTCGCCGGTTTGCTGGGAGAGATGAATCCAGCGTAACGGCTTTCGAGCATGCCCAGGAACTCCGGGTCGCTCGTATTCACGCGCACAGGCATTCCCCCGACCTCAATCACGAGGGAAAGTGTTTCGAGTTCAGAGGCTAGTGTTGGCAAGAGATGACTCGAATGTGAAATCTACGAACTCTGCAGCATTCCATGCACAGCGACCAGAGCCCGGGCAGCAGTTTCCGAATGCCCAAGCAACGTGGCGACCGAACGGCTGGCGAAATTTAGTTTGCTCCTCGGCTTGAGGCATTTTCCGTTGCGCACAATCGATACAACTTTGCCAAGCAGTTCGCGGTCCGACACAGGAGGATCCTTACGCGGCATGGCATCGCCGCGGGTCTGAATGCTCTGCTCCGCTGCCGTCTTGGCCACAACCCGGTGAACCACAAATCTCCCATCACGACCAAACAACACAATGTCGCCGGGACAAATCGCGCCACTGTCGGTCTGTTCGATGATCAGCGTATCCCCCGGCAGAAGTGCTGGAAACATGCTCCAACCCCGCACGCCGAGCCGCAAAGTACCTGACGAATGCAACACCTCGGCCGCCAATTCACACTGCAGCGCATGTTCATCGGTCGCGACCCAGGCGCACGCCTTCATGAAACCTTCTGGTTGAAGGTGCAGGAGCTTTGAGTGGCGCCAATTTTGCCGCAGGTAAGGGCCGTGGTCACGAAAACCTCCTCGTGGCGGAAAGACGGCTTTTCATACGGCTTCTTGGGCGTTTCAACACGCGGATTTTCACTGGACGAATTGTTCGTAGTCATAGGAGAACCTATCAGTGCCTCATTAGTTTAATCCGGTTTGTGAGGCTTGTATGGCGCATCCGCCAGTGCTGCCTGAGGTTGAACAAGTCTGGTTTGTCAGCGTCGAGAAATAAATTTGCGACGCGCCCTTTTCTGTGCCCGAACCGACGACATTGTCGATGATAATCCCACTCACGCCTCCGGCAGAAGTGAGGGACGTGATGGGCCAGACGCCGGCGTTATACCAGGTAACTGCACCGTCCGTCGTAGTGGCGCCGGCGGTCGTCGGCCAGGTCGGGGCAGTGCCGCCGGAACGACCCGCGACGAGCATGACCTCGACATTATTGTTGGTATCGAGAATGCGTGAATTCGCGGCATATCTGTGGTTCTGAACCCACCCCGCTAACGCGGTGGTCGTTGCCTCTCCCTGGTTGAGCCAGGTCACTGTTCCATCCGTTATCTGTGTGCCATTTACGTCAGACCAGGCGGGAATGGTTGCGGCGGTAGTTCCGCCCACAATCGCCACATTGATGAACGACGTGGCGTTGGTGCGGCGAACCAGAATCTCCTGGCCAACGACATAGGAAGCACCCGCCGACCAGGGAAGACTCACGAGGCCGATCGCGCAGCCACTTGTACAGCCGGACGGAATTCCATCGGCTTGCACGCCAAAGAATACCCACTCTGCTGGCGCAGTCGTCCCCGTTGTCACGCCATTCACATTCGGAGCGTTGGGATTGTAAATATCCGTGACTGGGGAACAGGGCACCGAGTCTCCGGCTGGCGTGAGGGTCACAGTCTCGGTGTTGGCGGTAACCGTTCCGGTGGCGACGCTGACTCGATGAATGATCGGGTCCTCCCCGGTGCCTCCGCAAACGTAAAGGTTTCCAGTACCAGTCGTTGAGTTCAGGTACGCACTGTCGAAACCGGCCGGGTAGAGCGGATATCCACCTGCCGGGCTCGCCGTTCCAACTTTTGCCTCGGCTGGGGTACCTGGAAATCCCGTAATCTTGAAAATGTAAACGCCTCCGCATCCTGGCCCGCCGCAGGCAGCACTCCCGTCACTGGTAGAGAAGGCGTACACCAATCCGGCTGTGGAATCCACAATCGGAGAGAGACGATACCCGCCCCGTGGTCCAACTGCTTCGAGGTCGTTACGCCTCCCGTCGGACTGACCTTGTAGAGATATCCGGTAAAGTCGGCGACGAATACGTAGCCCGACCCGTAATCGTAGACCGGGCTGGTAAGAGCGGTTGGGGTAGTCGAATTGACTTGGAGCGGGAAGCCCCCGGTCGTCACCTCGGCCGGAGTTCCGCGAAACACGCCACTAAACTTGAAGAGCCAGCTCGATGCTCCCCCGACGTAGATGGTGTCGTGAACGTAGTCCGGGAAGACCGAAGAAGCCGTATCGCTGATCTGGACATTCGAAGAGTTATTAAGCGGGATGCTCACCATGCATGGTGCGGTGCAACCGCGATAGGAACTGGCGCTCGAGACGGGCGTAAGAGTCACGGGCCCGTTCGCGCTGCCCCCAGACGCAGCATACTTCAGCACGACGAGGCTACCCACGCCGCCGCTGGTCTGCACAAAGGCGATCTGTGTCCCGTCGCCGGAGATCACCGGAGACGTAAGAATTTGACCTCCGGTGTTATACGCCCAATCGACAGAGGGACTTCCCGCGCAGCCGGAGTAAATATTGTCATAAGCGATGATGCTGGCTTGATTCGTCGAGCCGGCCAGTCCAGTGCCAAACACTACATAATCGCTGCAACTTGCGGTCGTCACCTGGAACGAGTACTTTGCGGGGTAGTTTCCGGCTCCCGCTGTCGCATTCATTCCCATGTTCTCAGCCCAAAGACCGGAGCTTTCAGCGCCGAGGATTCGGTGCAACAGATCCGGAGAAGAAGCATGGTCCTCTTCAGTGGCGAGAGCAAGCCTTTGCCCGCCTTTTTCACGATACCATTGCTGCCAATAGCGCGGATCCTGTGCGATACGCTGCGCCTGTTCCAGCGTCGCGGGCTGCGAAAAGATGACATGGCGGTGCGTCCAATCAGTGGGCAAACCTTCCGCAGTCGGCTTCGCCGCGTGAACAACCAGGAACCATCCCGCCGCCATCACCCCCAATAGCGCACACACAAATCGGCCCAAGCGTACTGCATTGCCTTTCATTCGCGGCTCCTCATCAGCTGTGGTATGGCTCACGACTCAATGGGTCTTGCCCTTCGCGGTTTCCCTGCTGGCTGTTACCGCAACTTGAGATGCTCGCCAAGCACCGTCCTCTTTCCGTTCCCGATGTTTCGCAAATGCAATACTCGACACTACTCATTCCGCAGGCTGGTTCTTTCGTCGACGATTCGGCTGGATTGGCGGCATTTTACTCTTCCTTCGCGCAGGGCGCAATCGAAGTTACACTGCACTCATCAACGCTTTTTCAATGTTGTGATTCTCTACAATTCGAAGCGGCTCACCGTACAATAGACTGGCTCGGCGCAGCCGGGTTTCCTGGAAGCCGCTGGAAACGTAAACACAGATGATAAAGTGCCACTGGGGACATAAGGGGGATTGCAACTAAATTGGACGGATACGAAAAGACTGCAGAAGCGGAAATCAGGGGCGTGCAAGTCAATAACGTGCTCACGCGGGAAGAGATCGGAACTCTGGTGGCCGACGGCGGTCAACCCGCCGAAACCCTGACCAACGTTGTCGGGCTCATCGCCAAGAGGTTCAGAACTGACGTCTGCTCGGCCTATCTGCTCGAGCCGGATCGTGCCAACCTGGTGTTGGCGGCCACCGTCGGGTTGCGCCGGGAATGCATCGGCGTACTTCGCATGGCGGTTAGCGAGGGCCTTACCGGACTCGTAGCCGAGCAGGTGCGTCCGCTCGCGGTCAGCCAGGTAAAGCATCATCCGCGATTCAAATACTTCAAGGAAGCGGGTGAAGAGGCCTATCAATCGTTTCTGGGCGTTCCGTTGATCGATCGCGGTGTCTTGCAAGGCGTGCTCGTTATTCAAACCGTCGAGGCGCGGGTTTTCAGCGAGGATGAGATTCGCATGCTCGGCGAGGCGGCCACGCAAGTCGCGCCCATCGTGAGCGAGGCCCGCACTCTCGACCGCTTCATCGCTCCTTTGCAGGAGCGGCTGTGGGCGATTGCCCGTAATCTCTGGTGGAGCTGGGACCACAATTCCTCCAGCGTGTTTCGCGATCTCGATCCTATCCGCTGGAGCGATCTCAACCACAATCCGGTTTCACTTCTCAATGAGCTCCCGCTGGCGCAGCTGGAGGCGCGTGCTGCTCAGATCATGCTCCACAGTCGGGTGAATTATGCCTACCGCCGGCTGCTCGAATATCTGGAAGAAGACCGAACCTGGGGCACGAGGCACGCGGGAGTTTTGCGGCCTCATCCCGTGGCTTATTTCTCAGCTGAATTTGGTTTGCATGAATCCTTGCCGGTGTACTCCGGCGGTCTCGGAGTGCTGGCCGGAGATCACATCAAGAGCGCGTCTGATCTGGATATTCCTCTGGTCGGCATTGGATTGTTTTACGGCCAGGGCTACTTCCGCCAGCGCCTCGACCTCAGTGGATGGCAGCGTGAAGAGTATCTGGAAACCGACGTCAACCAGCTCCCCATGGAAGTGGCCATCGGAACCGATGGCAGGCCGGTGGTCGTGGAGATCGAAACCCGCAGCGGCCGCCTCCAGGCCAAGGTCTGGCGCGTCAAGGTCGGACGCCGCGACCTGTTGCTTCTCGACTCTGATGTGGAAGGCAACGCGCCGGAAGATCGTGAGCTGACATCACGGCTCTACGGCGGAGATTTGCGCATCCGCATTCGCCAGGAATTGTTGCTGGGAGTTGGTGGATTGCGCGCTCTGAAGGCGCTGGGTATTTCTCCCGGCGTGCTTCATTTGAATGAAGGTCACAGCGGGTTCGCGGTGCTGGAAGCGATCCGCATGCGCATGGAAGAAGAAGGAATCGGCTTTGATGCCGCGGTGCCGCGCGTTTCTCGCGAAGTCGTCTTCACGACGCATACCCCGGTTCCGGCCGGCCACGACCGCTTCGACATGAACCTGGTCGAGGAACACATCGGGCCGTTGCGGGAAGCGATTGGTCTCTCGCAGGAAAGTTTGCTCGGGCTGGGCCGGGAAAATCCGGACAATCAGGACGAACTCTTCTGCATGACCGTACTGGCTCTGCGCCTTTCGCGGCGGGCCAATGCCGTCTCGGCTCTGCACGCGGAAGTCTCGCGCGCGATGTGGACGGGTCTGTTCCGCGGCAAGCCCGAAGACGACGTTCCGATCGGGCACATCACGAACGGCGTACACGTTCCTTCATGGCTCGCGCCGCAGATGTTCCGCCTTTACGACCGGCATCTGGGCTCAGGCTGGCAGCAGCGCAGCAGTGAGGCCAAAATCTGGGAAGGAATCGAGAGTGTTGACGATGAAGAACTCTGGGAAACGCACCTCAATCTGAAATCGCAGCTGCTGGAATTCGTTCGCAAACGCGCCGTGGAGCAGGCCGATCGCCGTGGAGAACCGAGCGACGTGCTGCGCCGATTGGACCGAGTGCTCAGCCCCGACGCGCTCACCATCGGTTTTGCGCGACGTTTCGCAACTTACAAGCGAGCGAACTTGATCCTCAAAGATATCGAAAAATTGGCCTCGATGGTGAACGACCCGAAACGCCCGGTGCAGTTTGTTTTTGCCGGCAAGGCCCATCCTCTCGATGAGCCCGGCAAGCGCGTGCTGCAGCAGATCGCCGAAATGATGCGCGACCTCAAGTTCGGCGACAAGTTCGTTTTTGTCGAAGACTATGACATCAATGTCGGCCGGCACTTCGTGCAGGGCGTCGACGTGTGGCTCAACAATCCGCGCCGCCCGCAGGAAGCCTCGGGCACAAGCGGACAGAAAGTTGTGCTCAATGGCGGCCTCAATCTTTCCATTCTCGACGGCTGGTGGGCTGAGGCCTACGACGGCATGAACGGTTTCGCCATCGGAACGGGCAGAACGCATTCGAACATTGCCATCCACGACGCTCGCGATGGCGGAGATTTGCTGCGCACACTGCGCGAAGAGGTCGTCCCTCTTTACTACCAGCGCGATCGCGACGGCCTGCCGCGGGGCTGGATCAAGCGCATGAAACGCGCCATCCGGACTTTGGGCTGGCGCTTCAGTGCCGACCGCATGGTGATGGACTATACCTTGAAGTGTTATGTCCCGGCCGCCGGCGGAACCTCCAGCGAGATGCGGCCCAGTTCATAGGACGCCCTTGAAGATGGGAGCACACTCCAGAATTCCTGGTCTCATTTCGCCCGGAATCCTTAAACTCCGTGTCCGGCGGGCTTTTCCACCGCCCGGTCACCACGGGAGTCATATCCGCCGACGCGAACTCCGCATAAACTGATAGCAGCAAAACTGTGCGGACCTTGGGACGTGGCCTTTTTTCGATGGCATAATTTCGTTGCTTTGACTCTGCTCGCTTTTCTGCCCGTGTCTCTCTCTGCCGACGATTCCGGCCGCGCCATTCTCCGCAGTAGTGGAGGCGTTCTGGTGAACAAGAGCGCGGCTCCGCAATCCCTTGCCGTTTTCCCCGGAGATTTAATCGAAACGCAAGCGAACTCGCCCGCCAGAATCGAATACCCCGGCTCTTCGGTCGACATCGGTCCGGAAAGCGTGATTCAACTGGAAAGCGGCGAGATCAATCTTGACCACGGTAGCGTGATCGTGACCAGCTTTCAGCAATTCCGCGTCCGCGCCGGATGCGTCCTCGCCACGCCGGCTACTGCTGACAAGACTATTTACACGGTTACCGACACGAACAGCAGAGTGGGGGTTGCCGCGCAGGAAAAGGACGTGAACCTCGATTCCGGCTCCCATCTCAAACGAGCAGGCCGGCCTGAATCCTTCGAGCAGGTCGTCGTGCATCAGGGCGAAGAAAAATCACGCGAGGAACACTGTGGCGGCGGCGACATTCATACCCCGCAGGTGGGAGCAGGCGGGGGCATTTTGAACTCGCCTTGGGTCGTGGGAACTGCCGGTGTCGCGATCGTGGGGGGTACAATCTGCCTTCTTCTTTGTCTAAACGATGACCCCGTGAGCCCCTCTAAACCGAACTGAGAACAAGGGCCCGTACTCTCGGAATAGGGCGCAGTGCGGCCGCAGCTTGCGAAGGGACAGCCGGGGCTGCTGTCCCTTCAAGCCTTCAATCTAACGTCGCTTTCTTCTCCTTAATCAGCTTTCCGATCTTTTCCACGAACTCCGCCGCTGGCATGTCTTCCGTCTTCTCTTTCCCCCGCGTGCGGACGTTCACCTTCCCTGCCTCCGCCTCTTTATCTCCAACCACGAGCAGGAACGGAACCTTCTGCAGAGCGTGCTCGCGAATCTTCGCATTCATCTTCTCATTCCGCGCATCGACTTCCACGCGCACGCCGATCGCCTTCAGCTGATCCGCAACTTTGCGCGCGTACTCCGCATGCCGTTCGCTGATCGGGATCATCACCGCCTGCACCGGCGACAGCCACACCGGAAACGCTCCGGCGTAGTGCTCGATCAGCACCCCGAAGAATCGCTCGATCGATCCATACAGGGCGCGATGCACCATGACCGGCTGCTTGCGCGACCCATCTTCGGCGACGTACTCCAATCCAAACCGCGCCGGCAGATTGAAATCGAACTGCACGGTGGAAAGCTGCCACAGGCGCCCGATCGCATCGACCAGTTTGATGTCGATCTTCGGCCCGTAAAATGCCGCTTCGCCGGGAATCGTTTTATAGTCAATCCCCCGCTCCTTCAGCACTTTTTCAAGCGATTGCTGCGCGTGATTCCATTGTTCCTCGCTGCCGACGAAATTCTTGCGATCCTCCGGATTCCAAGTCGAAAGCTCCGTCTGAAACTGATCGAATCCGAAATCTTTCAGCGTGTCGAAAGCAAAGTCCAGGCACGCCGCAATCTCGTCCTCAATTTGCTCCGGCGTGCAAAAAATATGCGCGTCATCCTGAGTGAATCCGCGCACGCGCAGCAGTCCGTGCATCACGCCCGACCGTTCATAGCGATAAACGGTCCCAAGCTCACCCAATCGCACCGGCAGATCGCGATAGGACTTCAGCCCGTCCCGATAAATCAGAATGTGCCCAGGGCAATTCATCGGCTTCAGCCGATACTCGGCATCATCGAGCTCCATCGCGTCAAACATGTTTTGCGAGTAATAGCCCTCGTGCCCCGAGGTTTGCCACAACTGGCGCCGCATCACGTGCGGCGTGTAGACGAGCGAGTAACCGCGCTTGAGGTACTGGTCGCGCATCCAGTCTTCCATTTCTTTGCGGATGATCCCGCCCTTTGGATGCCAAAAAATCAGTCCCGGCCCGGCCAGCTCCTGAATGGAAAACAGGTCAAGCTGCTTGCCCAGCACGCGATGATCGCGCTTCTTGGTCTCCTCGACATGTTTGAGATAGGCTTCGAGGTCCTTCTTTGAAAAAAACGAAGTCCCGTAAATCCGCTGTAGCTGCGGATTCTTCTCATCCCCCAGCCAATACGCGCCGGCGATGTTGAGCAGCTTGAACGCTTTGATTTTTCCGGTCGACGGAATATGCGGCCCGCGGCAGAAATCCGTGAACTTGCCGGTGCGGTAAATCGAGATCCTTTCATCGGGCTTGGTGAATTGCTCGATGAAATGGCACTTCATGAAGTCGCCGTCTTTCTTGAACTCCGCCAGCCCCTGTTCTCGCGGCAGAAATTCGCGCGCATAAGGAATGTTTTGCTGCACGAGTTCCTGCATCTTTTTTTCGATATTTTCCAGATCTTCGGGCGTGAACGGCGTAGGGCGATAAAAGTCGTAGAAGAATCCGGTGTCGGTTGCGGGACCGTGTCCCAGCTTCGTCTCGGGAAAAAGTTCAAGCACAGCCGCCGCCAACAGATGCGCCGACGAATGCCGGTACACCTGCAGCGCCTCCGGATCTTTTTCCGTCAGAATGCGAAGCTGCGCGTCTCTTTCGAGGGGCCGCGCGAGATCGATCAACGCGCCTTCAGCCGGCTGATCTCCGTTCGAAGATATCTTGGCCACCAGCGCCGCGTCCGCCAGCCGCGGACTGATCAATTTCGCAACTTCAAGCGCGGTCGTGCCCCTGGGAACTTCCTTGTCGCTTCCGTCAGGAAGCTGGATGTGAATGTTGTCTGCCATAAGAGTGCAACCTGCAGGAAAAACTAGAACTTTCAGTTTAGAGAAGCATCGCGGGGAGGGTCAAACCTGACCTGGGGTAGGTGTATACCGACGGCAAAATGCTCCCTCCCCCCTCCGGGAAATCCCCAAACCCGGCCTCGGCAGGGGGGCCCGCGTCGCGCGAGAAAGCCAGAGAACTGCGCGAGTGAGTGCTGACGATCAGTTCGCGAGCAAAGCCTTGGACTCGATATGATAACTGTACAGCCTGAGGGTACCCGTCGTCTCTTTCCAGATAAAAGTTTCGGTGGCGGAATAACTCA
>JASHQK010000211.1 GCA_030039195.1 Candidatus Sulfotelmatobacter sp. | reverse complement strand
CCGGAGTTAAACCCAGAGGGGAATTGCAACCCCTGGCGCAAGCCAAATTCAAGCATGCTCGGATACTCGCGAGCATCCTGCTTGCGCCGAAACGACAGATCCTGAAAACGGCTTTGCCCGCTAACAACGTCATTCCACTGGATGCCCTTCACCATGTCGCGGAGTTCTGTCGCATCTCGGCCGGTGGCGTAAAGTCCGCCTACCAGTCCACCCATGCTCGTCCCAGCGATGTAACTTACCGGGATGTGGTGCTCCTCCAGGTACTGGATGACACCGATATGCGCTAAGCCTAAGGCTCCCCCTCCTTCCAACACCAGCCCTACTTTGGGGGGCCGTGCCGAGCGTTGCGCGTCCTGAGTCAGTGCGAACGTCGATGAAAGAGAAATCAAAAGGATCAGGAGGTTTCGAAGTTGAGACCACGTTGGCCCGAATGTTTTTGGGGATTGGTGTGTGATTCGAAATCTCGATTTGGTTAGAGTGTAGTAAATACAATCTCTGATAGGCATGTTGGCTCGTTTCTGCCGAGTTCCCAGTAGGTCGGTTGGAATCGCAGCGCACCCCGCCGGAGACTACACACAGGGGCGACTCTGCTCTCACACCTTTCCACGCGGTTATTGTTTATAAAACTGCGAGTTTTGCCAGTGTCCGCATCTCGGGAGCAGGATCGATGGAGCACGAAAAGAACAAGAAAGTAGCTAGGGTTCCCCTGTGCAATCAAAACGTTTTATGACAACCTCATAACCACAGGTCAGGATCTTGGCGTTTCGATGCCCGTGATGGAGAACTACGCTGAGGCGATCAGTCGATCTGCGCAAGCAGAGTGACGCAGATCCCATCGGATAGTCTGGATAAATGCCTCCAAGGTGAGGGTTGTTATCAGACGCAGCGACGATCCGTACTGGTGGTGGCTGAATCCGTCAAATTCGGCCACCACCTCCGTACCCCTGTCACCTCCCTGTCACCTCCCTGTAACACTCGCGGGTTAATGTTATAGCCAGAGGCGCTTATGTCGTGGTGGCTATGATATCGACGCCTACGCGTCTCGCGATCGCGGCCGAGGAACACTCGGACGAGCCAGCGCTGCCGACCACGGGCTACGATTTGTCCGAGACGACGAGACAAGGATGCTCCTCCAAAACTTGGCACACCGGCGGCACACTGCCGACGAGTGAGTCACAGCAAAATCAATTGCTTAGGGGAGGAGAGGGGTGAGGGGCAATCAGTCACCCCATAGGGAAAAAAATAATCAGCGCGAAATCCGCCCACCCCGAATCAATGTCAGCCTTGGGGGAGGCACTGGCAAGCGGAGGGGTCTGCGCGGCTTCTGCCTGTCATCGACGACCGGGATCGGACAAGGGTTCGAGATCAACATGCGAATCGCCCCCCAACGGTCCGAAACCTGGACTCTGCTCCTCTGGCGGGCGATGCGAATCAGCGTTTCATCTGGAATGCCATGAAACTGCGGAAGCTTAGAGAGTGTCTCGACGACCTCGGTTTTGATCTGCAAAGGAACTTGATTGACCCACTCTTTGGCTGGCGGCATAAACCTCCACTGCTGTTCTACCAATTCGAAGGCGAAAATCTCTAGGAAATTGGAAGTAAATTTTGCGCAATGGCACGATCGTTACCGGCCACACTGATTACCTCTGCCGTTTTTCTCTGAAAATCTTAGAGATTTTGCGCTCCGAATTGGTAGAAGAGCAGTGAGGTCAACCGACTTGCGTTCCTAAGTCGTCAACTTCCACCAGGAGGCGATCATAGATACCCGATTCCAAGTACGCAGCGGCGGTTTGGAACTTTCAGCCAAATCCAGCAGGCAGTTGGAGCGCATGATCGACGATGCTGCGTGGGTGACGTATCCGCTGCACTTGGCGGTGGGCATCGTCAAGACGTTCCTCTTCATCCTGTTGCTCATTGGTGCAGTCCTGCTCTACACGGGCGAATGGATGTTCACCGCACATGATGACCGCGCGGAACTCATCAAGGATTTTGCGACCGAACAGACCGTGTATCGGGTAGATTTTGCCACGGGTGCAACATCCGTGGCGAAGCAGGGATACCTAGTTGAGAAGGACATTTTTGCCGCGAATTTTGATTGGTGTGCGGGCACTGATTCACAGCTTCACAACAATACTTGGTGGGATCACCGCTGGCTGGCTGACAAATCCGATATGTTCCAGCGTGCATACATTGTGGCTTCGCACAACACGGCCGCGTTGAACTATGCGCTGAGCGAAATCAAGATCGGCAGGGAGGTTCCCTCATTCCGTGGGCTGATCTGCTAAACCATTGAAAGATATGGTGGCCAGGGACGGAGTTGAACCGCCGACGCCAGCCTTTTCAGGGCTGCGCTCTACCACCTGAGCTACCTGGCCACGCCGACAACATCCGGGGAGTTCTTGCTGCGCGTCGCAGGATTCAGCCGGACTCAGCGCATCAAAAACCGAAGTGTGCGGGACGTGCTCGATTATAGCAACCTCAGCCCCTCGCCTCAACGCAATGATCACTCCGGCGCGCAAGCGTCGCAAAAAGCAGCAAGTTTCTCGAGTGAAAGGTTCCATCTTCACAAGGGCGTGAAAAGCTCGGTGTATGCTCGCCCGTAGCAGATCGCAATGTTCCCTGTACAACCAGAGCGGATCCGTGCTTCGGTTCACCCGTATCTTCAGACTGCCCTGGCTCTCCGCAGACAGCAACGTCCATTTTTGCTGGGAATGGACGCGGCCGAAGCGGGATCCACTACTCCTTCTGACCAAATGCGGAGCATCTGTCTAAAGTTTACGAATTGGCCACTGTGGATCATGCCCCGCCGTTCCGGAATCCGGAGTCATCAATAAACGGTCATTCATTCCGCCCTTGTCCGCTGAACCTGTGGCGGATTTCCTACGGGGAAAAGCTCTTCACGAATTCCACCAAGCTGCGAACGGCAATGCCGGATGGGCCTTTTGCGATCCAGGGCTTTTGCTCTTCCATCCAGGCGGTGCCAGCGATGTCGAGATGAATCCACGGTGTATCTTCGGCAAACTCTTTCAGGAACATCGCAGCCGTGATAGCGCCGCCCCAGCGTCCGCCGGTGTTCATGATGTCCGCAATCGAGCTGCGAATCTGTTCTTTGTATTCGTCATCGACGGGCAGCCGCCACATTTTCTCGCCAGCCTTTTCGTTGGCGCGATGAATGCGCTCGTACATTTCGTCGTCATTGGTGAAAATGCCGGCGTTGTTGTAACCGAGTGCCACGACGACCGCACCCGTGAGCGTTGCCGCGTCGACCAGATGCGAGCAGCCGAGTTGCTTGGCGTAGTGCAGACCGTCGGCAAGAACGAGTCGTCCTTCCGCATCAGTATTAATGACCTCAATCGATTTGCCGGACATCGCGATCTGCACATCGCCCGGTTTTTGCGCGTGGCCAGAAGGCATGTTTTCCGTCGCGCAAACGATGCCGATGACTTTGATCTTCGGCTTTAGGAGAGCGACGGCGCGCATCACGCCGATCATGGTCGCGCCGCCGGCCATGTCATACTTCATCTTCTCCATACCGTCGGCGGGCTTGATGGAAATCCCGCCGGTGTCGAACGTGATTCCCTTCCCGACCAGCCCGAGAACTGGTTTTTCAGGCGCGCCGGCGGGCTCATATTTCATGATGATCAGCGCCGGAGGCTCGTCGGAGCCTTGGGCAACGCTCCAGAAGGCGCCCATCTTCAGTTCCTTAATCTTCTCGGGACCGTATACTTCGCATTTCAATCCGACTTCCGCACACATTTTCTTTGCGCGATCGCCCAGGATCGTCGGCGTCATGCGGTTGGAAGGCTCGTTGACCAAGTCGCGGGTGAAATTCTGAGATTCTCCGATGATCTGCGCCTCACGGGCCGCGCTCTCGAGTTTCGATTTGTCGCCCGAAGCAACCACAGTGAGTTCGTCGATCTTCTGATCCTTGCGATCGCTGCGATAGTAGTCGGGATCGAAATTGCCCACGTTCGCTCCCTCGACGATCGCACGAACAGATTCTTCCGCGTCGATGCCGCTGGGTGTCACGAAGGCGAAGCTGCGGATTCCGCGAGATTTCAGGGTGCGAACCGCGGTGCCGGCGACCCGGCGCAGTTCGTACGCGGAAAATTTTTTTGCGTTTCCACCGGAGACCAGCAGCAGACGTTTCGCTTTCAATCCTGTGGGTTTGTGCAGCAGGTTCGTTTCGAGCAGCTTGCCGGTAAGCTCGCCGCTCGCGAGCAGGTCCGCAGACGCGGACTGCAAGGCAGGGTCACTGGCGGCCAGCTTCAGTTGTGGCTTCTGGCCATTGTTACTCGCGCTCGGCTCGCTGTGATCAAGCACCACGGCAACCAGCGCATCAGTTTCGAGACTCGAAGGAGAGGAAATCGAGATTGTGCTTTTCATATTCTTCGCAATTTTCAAGTATCGTTTGCAGGCCGGGAAAAATGCAAGCCGAAGCCCGTTGGATGCAGTTTCCGAATGAAAAACAAAGGACAGGAAGCGGCACAAAGCCAGAAAAGACTGGGTTTCTTCGTGTAACTTCGTGTCCTTCGTGGTTCAATGAATTTAGGACACTGCACTGGGTGAACTTCATACTTTCAGCCTTAGGGGCCTAGGCGGAAAGCAGAACTCAACTGGCCAGCGCGCTGGGAAAACGAGTCTCGAAATCGAGCAGGCCAACCCATTCCGGAGTAATGGTGATGCGCACCATCGAAGAAACCATGCCTCGCAATTGCTTCAACCACCCTTCTGCGAGTTTTGCGTCGAAGTAGCGCTGGGCTGCGGCTTCATACTCAGGCACGATGCCTTGCACCGACTCCAGACGCGCCGTGCCGCGGATGAGCAGCACCTTGTGCGGGAACGTATTGTCGTCGATGGTCAGGGAAACTTTCGGATTGCGCGCGAGAGCTTTCAACTTCGGAGCTTTGGGCGGAGTGGCCATAACGATCTCGCGCCCGTTCCAGTGAAACCATATTGGTACTACGCGCGGTGTGCCGTCAGTCCAGATGTAAGCCATCCGCGCGGGAATTCTTGAGTGCAGCAGTTCCTGCGCTGCAGGGTGCCGCAGAAGATCGAGATTACCTTGCTGAACTCGCTCCATGGCCCACCTCCTATCAGTTGGCAAGAACAGAGCGGCGATTGACGGAGGCATTGTGCGCCGCGCAACAACGCCGGTCAAGAGAGCAGGAACATCATTTCTTTCTTTGTGCGGTGCTGGGTTGAGATGATGCGACCAGATACTCACCCTCGTCTGAGTCAATCGCATCCAGATCTAGGTACATCGGCGAACGACTGTAATAGGTGGCTCGCGCCCGAAAATAGTATGTCTTTCCTGGCTCTGCAACGACGTGAGCAAAAGAGACGAACTTCGAGAACGCCTTCCATGTGATTGCCAGTTGATACACAAATGATGTTCCCCTGGATCTACTGTGAAGTAAAGATGTGAACGGCCGCGGGTCGCGCCCACCCAGTCGCCATCGACGCCAACTTTGATTGTAGGGGCGCCAATCGCTTCGGCGGACCATGGAGTATCCTCTACAACATAGACCATAGCCTTCCCAGATTCTGGTTTTGATGGCGGCTCGAACGGCGAAGACGTTGCGGCGTCGAAGCTGACCCCAACGGCGCCGCAGGCAGGTTGGGGGCTAGACTGCGGTGGCGCCAGCTGGGCGAACGCAGAAACGGCAAAGAAGATTAATGCGACGGTGGTTTTCATAAGTTCTACCCGCCGCCCATTGTCGACTGTCGATGATGCGATGCCAAGTCTTTTCTTGGTAGCTGGTGGGAACTCTGATTAAGTGCCCAAGGCTGGGAGAATCGTAGAGCGCCGTGTGGAAACTCCCTGAAAAGCCACTGCCGGTGCGGACTTGCATGAGATCATTCGCTTCGCTCAGGATGGCAGACGAAGACGGTTGGAGTTAATCAGAGTTTCCTTTAGTGTGCCGCAGGAACAGATTCGGACTGATCGGCCTTGTTGTCCTTGTTGCCGAAATCCAGGCCAAAGTGCGGCTCCGAGCGCGTGCCACTCACGCGGAACGGAACCTCGGTTCCCGCGCCATCTTTGCTGAAAAACGGATCGACTGGTTTCAGCAGGATCGATTTCCAGCCAGTCGTCAATTGTGAGAGCTTCGCCTTCAACTTCAGCGTTCCGTGAAAATCGAACACATTTCCATCCAGGCTGTACTGGCCGTGAACATCGGAACGCACGCCCGGGGCCGAGAACTCCAGTTCTGAGAATGTCATGGTCCCGTTATCCAGACGGAAAGTGCCGTTCAGATCGGAAGGGATGGGCACGTTTCCTTCCTGCTTGACAAGCTGAGGTTCACCCTGGGCGCGAAGGCTCAAATCATTGATGCGATCCTGAACTTTGTCATTCGAAAATATTCCGTCGAGGATTTTGAAACTGCCATTGAGCTTGAGCCGATCCTCCACACTTTCAGGACCAGGAGGCAAGCTCATCTGCGTATTCATGACGACGGGTCCGCTGATGACCGGCGGTTCGGTCTTCACGGCTAACTGCAACAGGTCTTCGATACGGGCGTGATCGATAACAATCTCTAATTCGAGATCGTGCCCGTGCGGCTCCGATGTGCGAATGATTTTCCCGTTCGCGGTCAGTGATGATTTCAGAAATCGCGCCACGACCGGCTGCAGGTAAGTGTCTCCATCGGTGCCATCGACTATCGCGTGAAAATCGATGTGCAGCGCCACGGGATGGCCGCTCGTCGCCAGGCGAAAGTCAGGCGTGTCGGTGGCGCCGTCAGCTTCGATCTTGCCCAGCGTCCCGCGATAGCTGCCGGTTGAGGAGAGAATGCCACTGATCCCGCGAAACGTACTCAAATCTGCGTGAGAGAAGGAATAAGCACCCGAAACCGGCGTATCGCGCGGCTCCGTTTCGTCAAACGGCCCAAATAGCCCCTGCGACTGAATATTCCCCATCGGCCGCGGATTGATCAGCGTCGCCTGGAACGGCATCGGCTGGCCGGGACCGACGTTCTTCAACATTAGTTTGGTGATCTGCAGAACCGTTGGCGCCTTTCCGGGCTTATGTGTGTGAATCAAAACCTGTGTGTCATCGAAAACAAGCTTGTCGACGATGATGCTGAACTGCCCAGGCCATTGTGCCTGGGAGTTTGTTGACGGCTGCTTTTCCTTTGCCGGAGACGCCAGCTCGCCGGATTCGCCCTGTTTCCGTTGGGGAATATCAACGACCATCCCTCGAATGTAAACAGTGTCGACGTGCGTGGGAGTTCGAAACAGATTTCTGAATCCTGTCTGAAAACGAAATTCCTGTACGCTGATAATCGCAGGTTCTGCTGCGGCAGAGCCGGATTCATCCTGGCGGAAGATCTTCAGGTTTGTGCCGCGAACCGCCAATCCGTTCGCCAATGACACATTGAAATCCGGCAATTCAATTCGGCTTTTGAAACGCGCCGACAGGGTTTGGAGGACTCGCGCCCGCAGAATCGGAAGAGCGTGGGAAACGAAATAATTGACGAAGATTGCTCCGGCCACGACGAACAACAACAAAGCAAGCAGGATCCAACGCCAGCGTTTGCCCGGGCCTTTGCCCCTCATCGAGCTGGAGCCCGGATGATCGCCCTCGTGCTGAGGCAGTGAAGATTGGCCGGACGACGGTAACAGAGTCATAGCGCGCAGCCACACTTTAGATTCGATGCATATTTACGAGGATACTCCGCGCTCGATTATGGGCCCACCAGGGCAACGATGGTGATTCCCTGATTCCGGCGGCCCAAGTCGACGTCCTGTCTGAGTTCCGCACGCTGCTGAAGCAAGCGCCAAGTCGCCTCGTCGGACTTCGACCAATCCTCTCCGTAGATGCAGGTGTGAATCTGGCCAGTCGACGCCATTTCCTGGAGCCGCTTCTGCACGGCTACGCGAATGTCCCCTCCGATTCCGCTTGAGCCATAGCCGTGCACAATCTTCAGGACAGCGATCCCCTCGTGTCGCGCCAGGAGCAATTCGTGATCCAGGCGCGAGAGAGCTTCATGGACGGTCGGCAGATCATGTTTGATGTTGATCGTCTTGATCTGTGCGCGAGACTTTTTGCGCATGACGTTACTTCCGGCTGCGCCCACGCGTAATCGCCTCTCTGGCTTCTTTGTCGGCTGTACGGCGACGCTCGGTCTCCCGTTTATCCCAAAGCTGTTTGCCTTTGGCCAGCGCGAGTTCAACTTTCACTCGGCCATTCTTGAAGTACATGCGGGTGGGAATCAACGTCAGACCTTTTTGTTGCGTCTTGCCGATCAGCTTGCGGATCTCATCGCGATGCATGAGCAATTTGCGCGTTCGCAAGGCCGCGTGATTCGAGTAACTCCCATGTTCATAAGGGCTTATATGGCAATTGAGCAACCAGAGTTCGCGGTCTTTGATCAGACCATAAGCATCTTTCAGGTTGGTCCGGCCGCCGCGAATGGATTTCACCTCCGTGCCAGTGAGAGCGACTCCGGCTTCAAATTTTTCCAGCAAGAAATAGTTATGCGAAGCGATCCTATTAACGGCAGCATCGCGCTCGCCGCTGGCCGTAGGTTCGCGCCGGGGAGACTTCTCCGGGTTCGGCTTGGTTTGGTGGGTGGACTGGCGCGGCATGGCGTTCCGTTGCACTCAATCTTAGCAGGAAGGATAGTAATAAGAAGAGTCAGCGCTGAGCGCTAGCACCACGAAAAGCGTGAACATTGCGTGGGTGCAGGACTAAAGAGTGTAATTTCTGTGCCCAAAAGGACCACAAGGCCTGAAAGAGCCGATGCTATAATCGCGATACATAAAGCCTTTAAGCATCAAGCAGTACCTTCCGACGTGGAAGTGCGTCCTGATCGCGAGCGGCGGAAAGGGTGAGTACTGCTCGTTCGGCCAACGCGGACGAGGAGACGATCAATTTTTGTGAGGACCATCGAATGAGACGGCTGATGCGCCCGGCAGGGCTGCTGTTGCTGGTCGCGCTTGCATTTGTTCCTTCCCGGGCCGCTGACAAAGCAAAGAAGCTATATGAGCAGGGCCAAGACGCCGAAGCCCGTCAGAATTATGAAGCGGCCTACGGGTTCTTCAAGCAGGCTTACGACCTCAAGCCCAAGGATTTGCGCTACCGGTCCGCCTATCAACGCACACGGTTCGAGGCGGCCGCGTCCATCGTTCACCGTGGGCAACATCTGCGCGACCAGGGCCAGCTTAACGAGGCGATCGCCGCGTTTCGCAAAGCTCTCGAGATCGATCCTACCTTGTTTATCGCCCAGCAGGAACTTGACCGCACGCTGCAGATAATCAAGAACCAGGAGAATCCCCCGCCTCAGGCTGCCGGTCCGCCCAACAACCTGGAGAAAATGGTTCGGGAAGCGGCCGGTCCGGTTGAATTAGCACCTATTTCGAATGTCCCCATCACGGTCAAGCTGACCGATAAGGCCGACCTCGTCTATCGGACGGTGGGGCAGCTGGCGGGGATCAATGTCTTGTTCGATCCCGATTACGTGCCCAAGCAGATCAAAGTGGAATTGAACGGGGTCACGCTGGCCGAAGCGCTGGAAATTACGGCGCTGGAGTCGAAGACGTTCTGGCGGCCGGTGACTCCGAATACCATTTTCGTCGCGCAGGATACTCCGGCAAAACGCAAGGAACTGGAACAGAGCGTACTCAAGACTTTTTATCTTACGAACCTCTCCCAGCCGACGGAACTGCAGGACATCGTCAATGCCATTCGCGCTGTGCTCGACGTGCAGCGCGTACAGCAGTTGCTTTCGCAGAATGCTCTGGTGGTGCGCGGGACGCCGGATCAGATCGCACTGGCAGAAAAACTGGTCGATGATCTCGACAAAGCCCGGCCAGAAGTCATCATTGACATCGATGTCATGCAGATCAGCAAAGACCGGTCGAGAACTCTCGGCCTGAGTCCGCCAACCAGCGCGACCGTGACGCTGCAGAGCAATATCAACACCTCGACCAGTTCAACCTCGTCGACTACGGGCACTACCACATCGACCGCGTCGAGTAACGGCCTCGAACTCAATACGCTGGGGAACCTGAACGCGACTGACTTCCAGGTCTCGATTGGATCCGCCAATTTGTCGGCATTGTTGAGTGACACCGATACCAAAATGATTCAAAGCCCGCAGATTCGGGCCCTCGACAATCAGAAGGCGTCGCTCAAGATCGGTGAACGTCTGCCGGTGGCAACCGGATCATTTCAGCCCGGCATTGGCGGCGTCGGCATCAACCCGCTGGTCAACACTCAGTTCCAGTACATCGATGTCGGTGTGAACATCGATGTTACGCCGCACATCCACGTCGATGGGGACGTGACGATGAAGATTTCCATGGAAATCTCGTCGGAAATTGGACAGGCGAGTATTGGCGGAATCACGCAGCCGATCATCGGTCAGAAGAAAGTGGACCTGGGCGAGATTCGCCTGAAGGATGGCGAGAGCAGCCTGATTGGCGGCATCATGGACGACTCGCAGACCAAGTCGTTAAGCGGCATACCGGGGCTGGCGCAGATCCCAATCCTGAAATACCTCTTCGGACAGGTCAATACGGATAATGAACAGGACGAGACGGTATTCGCGATCACGCCGCACATCATTCGTGGCACCGATATAAACGCGATCAACCAACGTGAGATCGACATCGGGACCGCGAATACGATCGAGTTGCGCCACGTGAGCTCGCCGCCGGCTGCTCCGGCACCTCGCCAGGGAGGGGCCAGCGGATCGCAACCTGGGAATTCGCCGACGCAACCGGCCATCACCCCGGCCCAGCCGAGTGGCGCTTCGGCGACGCCGAGTTTTTCGTTCGATCCATCTACTGTCCAGGTTGGTAAGAGCAATACGTTTGCCGTCAACCTGGTGATCTCCGGGGCACAGAACGTGTACTCCGTGCCGGTGCAGCTAAATTACGATCCCAAGATTCTGCAGCTGTTGAACGTCTCGAACGGTGGGTTCCTCTCGCAAGATGGACAAGCGGTCGCTCTCGTCCACCGGGAAGATGACGCTCTGGGACAAGTGACAGTCACGGCCTCGCGACCTCCCGGATCGGGCGGCGTAACCGGCCAAGGTACGGTGGTTACCTTAACCTTCGAGGCGAAGGCCGCCGGACAGTCTCCTTTGACCATCACACGAGGGGGGGCTCGCGATCCAGGATTGCAATCGATCGCGGTTACTGGCGCTCAGGCTGCGGTGACGGTCCAGTAGCGGGAGAGTAAACAGGACCGTTGAGTATTCAGCTCTGGAGAAGGATCAACGTAATGTGCGGGACGGATTGGAAACGGCGGCAAAGCCCTGCAACAGAGAATGCGGCACTGTTCCAGAAGGGTTTCACCCTGATGGAATTGATGGTCGCGACCATGATCCTTTCCATCTTGACCATGATGGCACTGCCGCTGGCGCGGGTCACGATCCAGCGGGAAAAAGAAAGGCGGCTGCGCGAGGCGCTCTGGGAGATGCGCGATGCCATCGACCGCTATAAGGACGCCGCCGATCGTGGCGCCTTTCAAGCCAAACTTGACAGCCAGGGTTACCCGCCAACTCTCGACGATTTAGTCAAGGGCGTGGAGATTCAAGGCGGCAAGAAAGTTCGGTTCTTGCGTTCTATCCCAGAAGACCCCATGACGAACAGCAAGGATTGGGGTATGCGATCGATGCAAGACGATCCCGATTCCGATTCCTGGGGTGGGCAGAGCGTATTCGATGTCTATACCAAATCGGAAGGCACCGCGCTCGATGGGACGAAATATAAGGATTGGTGATGCTTCGCGGTCTAAATAAGGCGGTGCCGGGTTTCGGGTCAGCCATTCGTGCCAGTGCGACGAGAAACCGTCGGAAACGCGCGCGCGGATTCACCCTGCTGGAGTTGATGATCGTTTTGAGCATCATGGCGATCCTGATGGCGATCGCGGTTCCGGTATACAACCAGTCGGTGGTACAGGCGAGAGAATCAGTGCTCCGCGCCAACCTGAGCACGTTGCGCAACGTCATCTCTCAATACACGCTCGATAAGCAGAAGGCCCCACAATCGCTCGATGATCTTGTGACCGCCGGCTATCTGCGCCAGATTCCCATCGATCCCATGACCCACGAGGCCAACTGGGAAGTGGTACAGGAAGATGTGATGATGGCGGTCGACCAGGAGAATCCCGGCATTACCGATGTTCATTCCGCTTCTAGTGGAACGGCCAGCGACGGCACGGCATACAGCACATGGTAGTAAGGCAGGACGCGCGGCCCTCTGCGCGTGAAAAAAACCTGCCCTTCGGTTAATCTGCAGTTTCGATCCCGCCATGGGGCACGATCTCACATTCGAATTCTTTGACTTTACGGATGGCATAGACCCGTCGGCAGCTCACGTAGCCCTTCCCTTCGACGTCGTTCACGTGTGGCGACGGCCATTGCTGCCCGATGCAAGCGTGCTTGAGCAAGAGCAGAAACTTCTATGCGACGAGGAACGAGAGCGCGCATTGCGATATCGAGTTGATTCCGCCCGCAATGCCTTCCTCCTGACCCGTGGCGCGCTCCGCCTTCTGCTCGCGAACTATCTTGGCGAATCGCCACAGCAGTTACGTTTTCGCCTGACAGAGTATGGCAAGCCGCTCCTGGATCGAGTCACCGATTTGCATTTCAATGTTTCGCACACTGACGGATTGGTGCTGCTGGCATTCGTGCGGAAACACAGAGTTGGCGTGGATGTGGAGAAAATTCGGACTCAGCCGGATGCGTTGAAATTGGCGCGCCGGTTTTTCTCGGATAAGGAACGAAGAGAATTAGAAAATCTGCCGACGGACGCGTTGCCTGCAGGGTTCTTCCGCTGCTGGAGCAGAAAAGAGGCCTACATCAAAGCCAGCGGCAAAGGGCTTTCCCTTCCCTTGAATGAGTTTGATGTGTCCGTGAAAGAACACCCCGGCCAGATCTTGCTGGCAACTCGACCTGACCCCGGCGAAGCTCGGCGCTGGTTCTTGCGCGATGTACCGGTCGGCTCCGAATACGCAGCTGCAATCGCTATAGGAGATGTGGCGGAGTAAGGTTTTCGAGCAGATTGCTGAAAAACTCCTGGATCGCCCGTACTTTGAAAGGGCGCGGCTTCCAGTCGCGCCGTAAGTCGTGCAAAAATCAGCGGCTTTAGCCGCTGAGGGAGCCGCCAATCCCAGAGAGTTTTCCGCAGCCTGCAGGACTGTCGTTACTGTGACAGGAAGAGCAGCGCCTTCGGGTGCAACTTCTTGCACATCAAGGAGGGAGCGCTAACGAGGCGACTGTAGAATTCCGCAACACGACTTTTATTTTCAATGTTTTAGGTGAGATATTCGGCCGCGGGAGGGCCCATCGATTGCTTCTTTCCAGCTAGAGAGCCTCCACAGGGACTGGATTTTCAGGCGACGGGGAAGAATGGTAATCTGAAGCATTCGAATCTGTCCTTGATCCCCCTGTATTTCAACTCCTCAGAAGCGTGAGCGATTGTCTGGCAGAATCTAGATAAAGGTAATAGAGTTAGAAGTGAAATCCTGACGTAAGGAGATTATCAGCGTTGACCGACTCGAGCAGCCATTTGATTCCGCCCCATGGCGGTGAACTCATCAACCTTATCGTTGCTTCGGAAAGGGCGGCAGAACTGAAGGCGCATTCACGCGAATGGCCATCGTGGGACCTGACTGCGCGTCAACTGTGTGACGTCGAGTTGTTGATGAGCGGAGGATTTTCGCCGCTGCGCGGCTTCATGAATCGCCCGGACTATGAAGGCGTCTGCCACAACATGCATCTGGCCAGCGGGGTGCTGTGGCCGATTCCGATCACACTTGACGTAACAGAAGAATTCGCGAAGAAGCTGACGCCGGGCACAAGCAAAGTGGCATTACGCGATCTGGAAGGCGTGATGCTGGCCGTGCTGCACGTTGAAGATGTTTGGCAGCCGGATCGCGCCGCCGAGGCGCAAGCGGTGTTCAGGAGCACAAGCAAAGCGCATCCCGGCGCCGACTACGCCATGAACAAGGCGAATGCCTGGTATGTCGGGGGGCGTATCGAAGGGCTGCAGGCTCCTTCGCATTACGATTTCCGCACGCTGCGCTTCACGCCCGCGGAATTGCGCAGCGAGTTTGCCCGTCTGGGATGGCGTCGCGTGGTTGCCTTTCAAACGCGCAATCCTATGCATCGCGCGCACGTCGAACTGACGTTCCGGGCAGCACGGCAGGTCGAGGCGAATCTGCTGATTCATCCTTCCGTGGGCATGACCAAACCCGGCGACGTGGATTACTACACTCGGGTGCGCTGTTATCAATTGCTGAGTTCGAAATATCCGCAGGGAACCCAGAAACTTTCGTTGCTGCCCCTCGCCATGCGCATGGGCGGACCGCGTGAGGCCATCTGGCATGCGCTGATCCGCAAGAACCACGGCTGTACGCACCTCATTGTGGGTCGCGATCACGCCGGGCCGGGTAAGGATACAGACGGCAAGCCGTTCTACGGCCCCTACGAGGCGCAGGAACTGTTCAAGAAGAACGAAGCCGAGATCGGCGTCACCATGGTGCCCTTCAATATGATGGTCTATCTGGAGCGCGAAGATCGATACGTTCCCGATGATGAAGTCAAGAACGGCGACCGTGTCCTGAATATTTCCGGCACAGAACTGCGGCAGCGGCTGAATGAAGGCCGGGACATTCCGGGATGGTTCACCTATCCGGAAGTCGTCCACGAATTGCGGCGCAGTTTCCCGTCGCGATCGAAACAAGGCGTGACCATCTTCTTCACCGGACTTTCGGGATCGGGCAAGTCGACGATCGCGAACGTGCTGTTAACGAAATTCCTCGAAGTTGGCGGCCGGCCCGTGACACTGCTCGATGGCGACCTGGTGCGCAAGCATCTGTCGTCGGAATTGGGATTTTCCAAGGAACATCGCGACATCAACATTCGCCGAATCGGCTACGTCGCATCGGAAATCACCAAGAACGGCGGCATAGCGATCTGTGCTCCGATCGCGCCCTATGACGCGACCCGCAAGCATGTGCGACAGCTGATCGAACCGCATGGCGGCTTCATTCTCGTCCACGTCGCCACTTCACTTGACGTCTGCGAGCAGCGCGATCGCAAGGGGCTCTATGCCAAAGCGCGGGCAGGAATCCTGAAGGAGTTCACCGGCATTTCCGACCCATACGAGGCTCCCACGGATGCCGAGGTCACGATCAACACCGCGGACTTGTCGCCGGAGGAAGCCGCCCAGGAAATCATTCTGCACCTGGAGCGGGAAGGTTTTATCGGAGTGAACGGAGCGGCCGCATAAACCAAGGCGAACCTTATGGAATTGCTGGCGGTCAAAATCCTGGTTGGTTTTGTCGTAGGCATCCTCATTGGCATGAGCGGCGTGGGGGGCGGCGTTCTGCTGCTTCCCGTGCTGATTTTTGGGTTGCGCGTGCCTGCCATTATTGCCGTCGGCTCCGACGCGCTCTTCAACTTTTTCACGAAAATCCCGGCCGGGCTGCTTCATCTGAAGCGAGGCACGGTCCGGCTCAACATCGTGCTTGCCTTGGCGGTGGGCAGCGTTCCAGGATCGATTTGCGGCGTGAAGCTGCTCATGCACATTCGCCATCTTTATGGAAGTGGCGTGAACAGCTTCATCAAAAGCGCCATCGGCATTCTGCTGATCGTGATTCCCTTGCTCATGCTCTTCCAACGCCGCATCGAAGAGCGCGTCGCCAATCGGCCGCCTACGATGAAGGGCTTCGCCGGGATGGCGCTGATCGGACTGCTGGCTGGCTTTCTCGTGGGTATGACCTCGGTGGGCTCGGGCAGCATCATCATGATGCTCTTATTGATGTTCTACAGCTTCAGCCCCAAGGTGAATGTAGGCAACGATATCGTGCACGCGGTGATCCTGACGGGCGTGACGAGCTTCCTTCACTTCGAGTTGGGCAACGTCGATGCCGGACTGGTTTTGACTTTGTTGATTGGCTCGATCCCGGGCGGATTGCTGGGATCGCATCTGAGCACGCGCATGCCGATGCTATGGCTGCGCCGTATCCTCTGTGCGCTGCTTCTCATCACCGGAGCCCGCATGCTCTGGGCTTAATGCTGTTTCTCACAAGTTCCTCGGAAGATCATGACATCGTCTAATTACGCTGGTGTCTTGCAACGCATTCAGTCGGCGCTGGATGCGGCTCGCGGAGTGTTCGCGCGTTTCACTCCGGGCGAAATCGAAGCCGAATACAAAACCGGCCACGATCCGGTGACGGAAGCCGACCGGGCAGTCGATGCGGTCCTGCGCCAGAATTTGCTCCGCGAAGGGGAAGGCTGGCTTTCGGAAGAGAGCGTTGACGATCCCTCGCGGTTAGAGAAGTCTCGCGTCTGGGTGGTCGATCCGTTGGATGGAACGCGCGAATTCGTTCTCGGCCTGCCTGAATTCTGCGTTTCGATCGCATTCGTCGAAAACGGACGGCCCGTAGCCGGAGGAATCTATAATCCGGCAACGCGGGAAACGATCATCGGATCGATTGATTCCGGTGTTCTCTACAACGGTCAGCCGGCTCGCCCCAGCCAGAAAACAAGCCTGAAAGGCGCCTTGATTCTAGCCAGCCGCAGCGAGGTGAAGCGCGGCGAATGGCAACAGTTCACAGGAGGCGAGTTTGAGGTTCGCCCCATGGGCTCGGTCGCATATAAATTAGCCTTGGTCGCCGCCGGACGCGCCGATATCACGTTCACGTTGACGCCAAAGCACGAATGGGACGTTGCCGCCGGTGCGGCGTTGGTGGAGAGTGCAGGCGGATTCGTTACCACGCTCGATAACACTCCTCTGCGCTGCAATAACCGCAATCCTCTGCTCAGCGGACTACTCGCCTCCGGTCCCGGACTGCGAGATGAGCTTTTACGCCTGATCCGCCAACCGTCACCCGCCACACAGGAATAACAACTTCATTCTGTTCCGGTGTCGGGGTAGGACTTTCTTTCCGAAGGATACGGTTTGGCTTCCTGGTCACCGAGACGATCGGCCAGCGAGGATAGAGAGCGCAAGGCATCGATCAGGTCGAAGCGACCTTTATCTCCCTGGGGCATGAGATTCGCCAGCGCAGCCGAAGGCGAATTGCCGGCCAGATCAAAATCTCTGGCCACGATCTCCACGACAACCGGTCCAACGAGCTTCTGCTGATCCACAAAAGCGCTGACCAGGCAGTGCTCACATAGCAGATTGATGACGCGCGGGATGCCGGAAGAGTACCTGTGAACCGCCACTAATGCCTCGGGACTGAAAATCGCCTGCCCGTTCGAACCCGCGATGCGGAGCCGCTGCTGAACATACGCCTTGGTCTCATCGAGCGATAGCGGATACGTCTTAGCTCGCAGCGTCAGGCGTTGCCGCAACTGGCGCATGTGGGGCTGCTTCAATTTCTGCTCGAGTTCCGGCTGGCCAACCAGCACAATCTGCAACAGCTTCTCGGTGAAGGTCTCAAGGTTGGTCAGCATGCGGATTTCTTCCAGAACCTCGTCGGCGAGGTTCTGGGCTTCATCGACAATGAGGACCGCAGTTTCGCCGGCGCGGTAGCGGTCCAGCAGCCAGTTGTAAAGCCGAAGCAGGATCTGGCTCTTTGCCCGCGATTCCACAGGAATGCCGAAGTCGGCCATCATGTAATCAAGGAAATTCGGCACATTCATCCGGGAGTTGAAGACGAACGCGGTCGCAACTTGTTGCAGCCTCAACCACTCCAACAATTTGTTGATCAGCGTAGTTTTCCCGGTTCCGACTTCTCCGGTGAGCAATACGAAGCCTTTTCGGCTTTGCACGCCGTAGGTGAGGCAGGCCAGTGCCTCCTCGGTGTGCCGGGTCAGGAACAGAAACCGCGGGTCCGGATTGACGTTAAACGGATTCGCTCTTAAACCGAAAAATTCCTTGTACATACGGTGCCAGGAGCACTCAGTCGGGGGCGCAAGGATGGCAGCCGGAACCCCGGCGAATATCGTGCAACATCGTATCACGGACGAAGGAAGGCGGCGGAAACTTCTATTCATTTTGGGGCAAATGGTCAGGTTTTCTTTGCGGCCTCTCGGAGGCCCTTCGCGATCTCTGCGTTCGAGCTTTTTCAACGCGGAAGACGCCGAGAAAATCCGCAGAGAGCTCCGAAACCTGCTGGCAACGAATTGTTTGGAGATCGAACAGTTTAGAACGGCTTGCGGGCCACGACTTCACTTTCGCGGATGAAAAACTGAGCTGAGCAGCTCTCTGATCCGCAAATCACCGGGAGCAGTCCGTTGATCTGTTTGCGCGTGATCAGGCCCAGCATGCCGCAGGCCGGGCAGGAGAGCACGGCCCAATAAGGATCTTCCTTTTCGCCGATCTCGCCGGCGTTTTCCAGCACAAAGACGGTACCTGGCTGCATCTGTTCCGGAATCCACTCGTTGAGGATGTCCAGTTCACCGACCATGTCTTCCTCCCTGTGCGCCTGGGTTCTGGTTGCGAATGCTCTCTTCAAGCCTTTCTAACATGCGCGCGGGAATCGGACGAAGTTACCGAAGTATCCGAATTCCACGCGATGAAAACTGCCAACGGCGATCTGCAATCGCGGAAAGCTCCTAAGTAAAAATATTTCGAATATTTTAGGCACGATCTGCTGTGAATCAGCTAAAGAATTGAACCGAAAGGGAGTGACTAAGAGAGTTCCTGGCCGCACGCGAGGCCACCGCCGACAAAATGAACAATTTCGAGCCGATCGCCGTCATTCAGCGCTGTTTCGGCCCAGCGGTCACGGGGAACGATCTCGCGGTTCAACTCGACGGCGACACGGTCGGACTTCATGCCGAGTTGTTCGACAAGCGCCGTGAGAGTAAACGAGCCGGCAGAGGGTAGAAACTCGCGCTCTTCCCCGTTGATTTGAAGCTTCATTGGAATCGCGATCCGCTTCGCGGCTTACTCAGACTTCCGCAGCACGAATTTACGCGTCGCCGTGCGTCCTTCGTAGTTGGCTTGAACCAGGAGCGAGGCGTCGGGCAGTCCACTCTCGTCCACTTCGATTTTGATCTCGGCCGAACCGACCGAATCAGCGACTGTCTGTGTATAAAACGGTGCCGACCCAGGACGCGCGAAACGAAATGTCAAGCGGGCTCCGGGCGCCGCGTTGCCGCCTTCCGTCACGCGCAGTTGCATGGTCAGGTTACTTTCCGAAATAACCGAATCGGAGTTCAGCCACTGCACTTCGAGTTCTTTCACCGTGGCCAGCGTTTCGGGCTCTCCGCGATCGAGCGCCAATTCCAGCTTGCCTTCCCGGATCGCGTCGAGCACGAGCCGGTGCTGCTCGCGTAGTTGCTGTTCCTTTTGCGTGTCTCCACTGTCGCTGGACGCACCGTAGGGGCGGGCGCGCTTACCGACGCAACGGCCGCGCACAAAGACCTGCGTCTGCAACAGGTGCTCAGCCTCGCGAGCTTCGCTCTGCACGTGGTAAATCGTGTCGCCGTGCTTCACATCGGTATTGAATCCGAAGATCATTTGTCATTCGGCCAATCGGGGAATTTTGTAATCTGAAATCGCCGCTACTTTTCAAATTGCAAAATTTCCAGAAAAAAAATTACAAATCCGCGCAGAAGCGTCGTGCTTCCCTTGACACCTTCGCATGCAAGCCCATAACCTAGAATGTTTAGACGTAGCTTGGCGCGAATTATATATACGTTCTGCTATGCCCGACAATTACTTCGATCGCTACCTCCCGTTTTTTATCCATATTCTCCTAGCGGGTGGAATTGCGACAGCCATTGTCGTACTCTCCTGGATTATCGGCGTGCGCAAGCCCACGCGCGCCAAGCTGTCTCCCTATGAATGCGGCATGACGCCGCAAGGCGATTCCCGGCAGCCTTTTTCCGTAAAATTCTATCTTGTGGCCATGTTGTTCATTCTGTTCGACGTAGAAGCTGTATTCATCTATCCCTGGGCAGTAATTCTGCGCGATTTGAAGCGCTTTGGACTATGGGAGATGCTGGTGTATATCGGCATTTTCCTGGTCGGCTTCTTTTACGTCTGGAAAAAAGGCGTGCTGGACTGGGGTGAAACCGGGCGGGGGAAAGCCTGATGCCGCTTGCGCCTGCAATCACCAATCTGGAAGAACTGAAGAACCACCCGGCAGTGGCGCGGCTGCTGGCCTGGAATTCTGCGGCGGTCGAGGGAGTGAAGTTCGATCGCGATGAGATGACGATTTACGTCGAGCGCGGAGCCATCCGCGAGGTCTGCGCACTGCTGAGAGACGATCCCGCCTGCCCGTTCAATTTTCTTTCCGACATTACCTGTGTGGATTGGCTCCCCAGCGAACCCCGGTTTGAAGTCATCTACCACCTGCTTTCGATCTCCAAAAAGGAGCGGGTGCGGTTGAAGGTCAGACTCGACAGCGCCAGCCCAGCAATTGAGTCGGTGACCTCCGTCTGGCCCGGCGCGAACTATTTTGAGCGCGAAGTATACGACTTATTTGGCGTACGTTTTACGGGACATCCTTATCTGCGCCGAATCTTGATGCCGGAAGATTGGGAAGGGCACCCCCTGCGCAAAGATTATCCCGTGGAGGGCTATCGCTAGATGGCCCACATGACGCCCACGCCAGTCTTGGAGCCCGGACAGGATCGCACCATGATCCTGAACATGGGCCCGCAACATCCGTCGACCCACGGAGTGCTGCGCGTGTTGCTGGAGATCGACGGCGAAACCGTCGTTCGCCTGATGCCCGACATCGGCTATCTCCACACGGGAATTGAAAAGACCTGCGAAGCGAAGTTCTATCAGCAAGTTGTTCCGTTGACCGATCGCATCGATTATCTCTGCCCTCTGACCAACAATCTTTGTTACGTGCTGGCAGTGGAAAAGCTGCTGGGGCTGGAGATTCCTCCGAAGGCACAATGGCTGCGCGTGCTGCTGAACGAATTGACGCGTATCAATTCGCACTTGGTGTGGCTGGGGACGCACGCCATGGATATCGGCGCGCTGACGGTCTTTCTGTATTGCTTCCGCGAGCGCGAAGAAGTTCTGCGCATGTTCGAGATGGTCAGCGGGCAGCGCATGATGACGTCGTATTTCCGCGTGGGCGGAGTGGCGCTGGAGCCGCCGCTGGGATTCTTCGATCGGGTGCGCGATTTTGCCGGATATTTTCCTGAGAAGGTAGATGAATACGAGAATCTGCTGACCGGAAATCCGATCTGGGGCATGCGCACCAAAGGCGTGGCTCGAATGACGGCCGAAGACGCAATCGCTCTAGGCGCCACTGGCCCGACGTTGCGCGGCAGCGGAGTGGATTTTGATCTGCGCCGCGACATGCCGTATTCGAGTTACGAAAAGTTCCAGTTTAAAGTGCCGGTTTCTCAGGAAGGTGACGTCTTCGCGCGGTATATGTGCCGCGTGCAGGAATTGCGCGAGTCGATTGGAATTGTGCGCCAAGCGCTCGATGGCATGCCGGAGGGCCCGATCAAAGCCGATGCTCCGCATGTCGTCTTGCCGGATCGCGAAAAAATGAAGACGCAGATGGAATCGCTCATCTATCACTTCAAAATCATCACCGAAGGATTCGCGGTTCCCGCCGGTGAAGTCTACCAGGCGGTGGAATCGCCGCGCGGCGAGATGGGCTATTACATCGTCAGCGATGGCACGGCGAAACCATATCGCGTGCACGTGCGGTCGGCGTGTTTCGCGAACTTGCAGACACTGGCAACGATGTGCGAAGGCAGGCTGCTGGCCGACGTGGTGGCGGCGATCGGAAGCATCGACATCGTTCTGGGAGAAATCGACCGATAGACCCTGGGTTGCGCTGTGTCTTCTGTGGTAAGTGCTTTCCACCACTGAGGGCGCAGAGGGACACAGAGGAATAAATAAATGAAGTTTTCTGACGAATTCGAAACGCGTTTCGCCGAGATGGTCACGCACTATCCGACCAAAAGATCGGCGCTCGTCCCCACGCTGCTTTATGCGCAGGATGAGACTGGATGTTTGTCGGACGAAGTGATCGCCGAAATCGCCTCGCGCCTCGATCTCACCGAACTCGACGTGCGCAACGTAATCAGCTACTACTCGATGCTGACCACCAAGCCGCGCGGCAAATTCAACGTGCAGGTGTGCACGAATATCAGTTGCATGGTGTGTGGTGGCGAAGAGATTCTCGATCATTGCAAGAAGAAGTTGGGTATCGGGCACAAAGGAACGACCACCGACGGATTGTTCTCGCTGGAAGAGGTTGAGTGCATTGGGGCTTGCAGCTGGGCGCCCGCCGCGCAGGTGAACTACGACTTCCATGAGAATCTGACGCCCGAAAAGATGGACAAGATTTTGGAGGAATATAAGCGGAAGGGAACGCAATAAACAACATTGAGACATTCAGCCATTGAGTCATTAACTCATTTGCTTCAATGGCCCAGTGACTGAATCGCTGAATGATTCAATCCTCATGGCTTTTCTGGTTTCCCATCCCGACGAGGTAAGGGTCGTCTCCCGGCGATTCGGGCAGGGTGCGACCAATATCGACCGATACCTCGCGCTCGACGGCTACAAGGCGGTGCAGAAGGCGCTCGCCACGGAACCGGACGCCATCATTAATGAAGTCAAAAATTCCGGACTCCGCGGACGAGGCGGCGCGGGATTTTCGACCGGGATGAAGTGGTCGTTCGTCCCCAAACAATCGGCGAAACCGAAATATGTCCTCTGCAACGGCGACGAGAGCGAGCCAGGCACGTGCAAAGACCGGCTGATCTTCGAGCACGACCCGCACGCTGTTATCGAAGGCGTGATGATCGCCGGCCTGGCTGTGGGCGCGAAGAGCGGATATATCTACATCCGCGGCGAATATCGATATCTCTCGGTCATCATGCAGCAGGCAATCCGCGATGCCTATGCCAAAGGCTTTCTGGGCAATAATATTTTCGGCAGCGGGCGCGATTTCGACATGTTCTGGCATGGCGGCGCAGGAGCGTACGAGGTCGGCGAAGAATCTGCGCTGATGGAGTCCCTTGAAGGCAAACGCGGCATTCCCCGGATTCGCCCGCCATTCCCTGCGGTTGTGGGACTTTGGGGCGGACCAACGGTCATTAACAATGCTGAAACCCTGGCTAGCGTTCCACACATTATTCTTGGCGGCGCCGAGTGGTACGCCAAGATCGGTACACCTAAGAACGGTGGCACGCGCCTGTTCTGCCTTAGCGGCAATCTGGCGAAACCCGGCGTCTACGAGTTGCCGATGGGCTATAACTTAAAGAAAATGATTTACGACGTGGGAGGTGGCATCCCAAACGGCCGCAGTTTGAAGGCTGTCGTTCCCGGAGGATCTTCCACACCCTGTCTTACCGCGGATGAGATCGATGTCGCGATGGATTTTGATTCCGTCGCCAAAGCTGGATCGATGCTCGGTTCCGGCGGCGTGGTCGTCCTCGACGATGCGCAGTGCATTGTCAAATTTGCCCTGCGAACGATGAAGTTTTATCAGCATGAAAGCTGCGGCTGGTGCATTCCGTGCCGAGAAGGAACAGACTGGCTGAAGAAAACTCTGATCCGTTTTCACGCGGGCGGGGGATTGAAGAAGGATATCGACAATATGCAGTATCTGTCGGAAAACATGCTGGGCCGGACTTTTTGTCCGCTCGGCGATGCCGCCGCGATGCCGACCATCGCATTTGTGAAAAAGTTTCGAAGAGAATTTGAAGATCACCTGGAAGGACGGCCGTGCCCGTTTGAGAAACAGGGTGCGGTGGAACAGCTTCCAGTGATGGCGTAAGAACCTCGTCGTTGGTCGCTAGCTGACAGTCGTGGAAGAGCAGCTCCTGACTAACGACCGGCGACCAAGGACTAGCGACTGCTTTATGCCTGATGTGACTTTTACAGTCGACGGCAAGAAGGTGACCGCTCCGGCGGGCACGTTGCTCATTGAAGCCTGCAAGAGCGTGGGCATCGAAGTGCCTTCCTTCTGCTATTACCCCAATTTTTCCTTGCAGGGCGCTTGCCGCATGTGTCTCGTGAAAATCGAGAAGATGCCCAAGCTTCAGACCGCATGCACAACGGTCATTGCCGAGGGCATGGTCGTGACCACGGAAAGTGACGAGGTCAAGCAGGCTCGCAAAGGAATGCTGGAACTCCTGCTCGGCAATCATCCGCTGGATTGCCCGGTCTGCGACGCCGGCGGCGAGTGCGAGCTGCAGGACATGACTTTCAGCTATGGCGCTGCCGAATCGAAGTTCATGGAGAGGAAAAATCACCGCGACGAGCAGCAATGGTCGCCGGTGGTGTTCTTCGACCGGCCGCGTTGCATCCTTTGCTATCGTTGCGTACGCGTTTGCGGTGAAGGCATGGATGTTTGGGCTCTCGGTGTGCAGAACCGCGGCGCCAGTTCCATCATCGCACCGAACAAGCAAGATCATCTCGAGTGCGAAGAGTGCGGCATGTGCATCGACATTTGCCCGGTCGGAGCGCTCACCTCCGGCGCCTACAGATATAAGACGCGTCCCTGGGAAATGAAACATGTCGGCACGGTCTG